>NZ_JBYTEO010000020.1:70560-108830 GCF_058791355.1 Pseudomonas sp. EB271-G4-1 | reverse complement strand
GCCGCAGGCTGCGATCTTTTGATCTTGCTTTGGCCCTGGAAAAATCAAAAGATCGCAGCCTGCGGCAGCTCCTACAGGGGTGCATTTTTAGCGACGCAGTTCAGCGCAATGGTCCTGCTCCGGCTGCGCTGCCGTATACCACACATAATCCGCGCTGTCGGCGCTCACGGTCTTGCCCACTTCAGCCAGCACCAGCACTGCGTTACCTTCGCCAGCGCCGAGGTCCTGCAGGTGCAACGGCACCCCCAGATCCTTGCGCACATGGAACGCCCCGGCCAGCAATAGCGCAGGCGTCGGTGCCGCCAGCAGGCGTTCGGCCATGCGCCGGTCACGCTGTTGCTGCACAGCGAGCATCGCCGGCATTTGCGCTTCGGGCAGCAAGCCGCAATGGGACTCGCGGATATCGTCCAGCAATGTCGCTTGTACCCTTTGGGTAGTGGACGCTTCACCGCTGAGCGTCGGGCGCTGTTTGTAGATCTGCATGATCTGCGCCCGGTCCAGGTTGGCCGACAGCAGTGGGTAGGGTTGGCGCAGGGCGTAGGTGACCAGTGGGCCGTAGATGCCCCAATCCCAGTTGGCCTGCCAGGACAGCGCCTGGTAAGCGTCGGCTGGTGGTTGGCCGGCACGGGTCGCGGCCTGGGCCGCATCGACTTTTGCCTGTTGGTCGGGGTTGAGCATTTCCATCAACAGGCTGCCTTGCGGGCGCTGCGCCGCCAGTTGGCGCAGCAACCACAGTTGTAAGGCATGGTGATCGGGGTTGTCGTGTTGCTCGCCGACCAGCACCCGTGGCGCAACCGCCAGGCGCTCGACCAGCTCCTGCGGGGTGAGGGCGCGTCCGCTGGCGAGTTCGCGGATCAACCCGAGATCGGCGTGATCTCGCCCTTGGGGGGCGATCGCTGGTGGCGGCGCTGCGACGTAATGGGTTTGGCAGGCAGCCAGCAGGCTGACCAGGAATAACAGCACAATGCGCATCGGTTTTCCTTTTAGAACGGCGGGGATCAGCGCGCGATAATCAACGGATGACCGCGTTCCGGATGCCGCTGAATCAGCACTTGCAGCCCGTACACTGCTTCCAGCGCCTGGGCGTTCAGGACTTCATCCGGTGGACCATAGGCGTGCGGGCGACCCTCCTGCAACAGCAACAATTGATCGCAATAACGGGCAGCCAGGTTCAGGTCGTGCAGGATCACCAGTACCGCCGCACCGCGCCCGGCGAAATCGCGCACCGCTTGCAGGATGGTGTGCTGGTGCAGCGGATCGAGCATTGAGGTCGGCTCATCGAGCAGCAGGGTCTGACCCTCGGCACCCGGCCACAATTGTGCGAGCACGCGCGCCAGGTGCACACGCTGGCGTTCGCCACCGGACAGGGCCAGATAACTGCGTCCCGCCAGGTGCAGGGCGTCGGCGGCACTCAGGGCCTGGGCGACAATTTGCGCATCGCGCACGCGCCCGCTGGCATGGGGCAGGCGACCCATGCCCACCACTTCATTGACTGAGAAGGCAAAGTTCAGGCTCGAACTCTGGGGCAAGACCGCCAGGCGTCTGGCTCGCTCCTGGCCCGGCCAGTCGGCGAGTGCACGTTCGTCTAGGCTGACCGTGCCTGCGTTGGCCGGCAGCTCATCGCACAAGGCGGCCAGCAGCGTGCTTTTACCGGCGCCGTTGGGGCCCAGCACGCCGAGGACTTGACCCGGATGCAGCTCGATGTCGATGTCCGCCAGTACCGTGCGATTGCCGCGTCGCACCATTAAATTGTTGGCCCGTAGCATCAGGAACGCCCCCGTACCAGCAGATAAAGGAAGAAGGGCGCACCGATAAGCGCGGTGACGATGCCGATCGGCAACTCGGCCGGCGCCAGCAGCAAACGCGCGACCAGATCGGCCAGCAACAACAGGCTGGCGCCGGCCAGCAATGAAGCTGGCAGCAACACCCGATGATCGGGACCGACCAGCAGTCGCATCAGGTGCGGTACCACCAGGCCGATAAAGCCGATCAGGCCGGCCGCCGCCACTGCGGCCCCCACACCCAGCGCGGTGCACAGCACCAGCTCAAGCTTGATCCGCTCGACATTGAAGCCCAGGTGGCGGGCTTCGGACTCCCCCAACAGCAGCGCGTTGAGCGCTGCCGCGCGCCGCGGCAACCACAACGCCACGCCGACTGCCACGATCAGCAGCGGCCACAGGCGCGGGTAACTGGCGCCGTTGAGGCTGCCCAGGTTCCAGAAGGTCAGGGTGCGCAGCGTGGCGTCATCGGCCAGGTAGGTAAACAGGCCGACCCCGGCCCCGGCCATGGCGGTCATCGCCACGCCCGCCAACAACATGGTGGCGACGTTGGTCTGGCCGTCGCTGCGGCCAAAGCGATACACCACCGCCGTGACGATCAGGCCACCGGCGAATGCGCATACCGACAACAGGTACGGCTCGATGGCCGGCGGCAAACCGCCCAGCAGATTGCCACCGACGATGGCGACAGCCGCGCCCAGCGCCGCGCCGCCGGACACTCCGACCAGCCCCGGGTCTGCCAGCGGATTGCGAAATAACCCTTGCATGGCCACGCCGGACAACGCGAGCACCGCTCCCACCGCGATGCCGAGCAAACTGCGCGGCAGGCGAATCTGGCCGAGGATCAGCTGCGCCTGTTGGCTGTCGTCTCCCTCCACCGGCAATCCGAGCAGCCGCAACCCGGCCAGCAATGTATCGCCCAGCGGCAGGCTGACCGGCCCCAGGGCCAGGGACAGCCAGAACACCAACAGCAATAACAGGCCCAGGGTAATCAGCATCGGCCGTGGCCGAACGATAGCCGTCATCGGGTGCTCTCTGTTGCCTGGCGCTCGGCAGCCTGCACCTGTGGCAGGGTGCCAGCCACGGCCATTTGGCTCGGGAGCATGCCGGCGCACGCTAGCAGTGATTTGATACGCATCAGGGCGCTTCCTTAGTGGATCAGGGCGGTGGCGGTTTCGGCCAGGGCATGCCGAACAGCTGGGTGAACCGTTCACCGTCGACATCGAAACCTTCAAAGCGGGTGATGATGCCATCGACGCACAGTTTGCGCACACGCCCCTGATAAGTTCTGCGTTGTGAACCTGAGGTGGCGGGAGGTAGCAGATAGACCATGGCGCCGGGTTCGCCGGTAAGTTGGATCGCCGCACCGCTAGCTCTTACGGGTTTACTGGCTGGAGAAAAAACGCCCGCCAGAAAACCAGTGGCGGGCGCTTGGGAAAGGTCCCGGTCCAGCAAGGAGTGGGCTGGCCGGGATTCAGGCGAAATTTCACATCACCCGGCGAGGCCAGGCGGTTGGCTCAGTGGCTGGCAGCGCAGGCGATTGAGCGTCAGCAAGCGCATCACATAACCGAGCTTGATGGCGGTCGGGCCGAGTATCGTCATGGCATGGGCCATCACCAGGCTGGGTAGCGACAGATATTGATCCAGGCCATTGGCCAGGATGGCCCCGGCGACCAGTGCAATCAGCCCGCCGATCAACATGACGTGGGACAACGTCAAGACCCGATACGGATGCTCGAAAAAACCATACATGTCGGTTACCTGCGACTGGCAGTGACAGGGGGCACGGCCGTATTAATCGTCTTCAGGCCACCGGGATCAACGGATCGGCCGCCGCCAGCGCCACGGCACGATCAGCCGCCGGCGGATAGATCCACAGGGTGTTGATCTGGGTCTTGAGTTCCTTGGCTTCGTGCTTGACCAGCTTGACCTCGCGCTCCCAGCCCTCAGTGAACACCGCGCCCCAGGCGCCCAGGTCCAGGCAGGTGACATACTTGGGTTGGCTGTAGGCCATCGGCTCCACACCCAGCAGCTCCGCGGCGACGTTGTTTCCGGCATAGCGCCCCAGGGCGATGGCATGCTGGCAGGACATTGCCGCGAAGTTACCCTGGTCATCGGTGGCAGCGTAGGCCACGTCGCCGCTGGCGTACACATCGGCGTGGCCTCGCACCTTGAGGTGCTGATCGACATGCAGGCGGCCCTGATGATCGCGAGTACCTTGCACTTGTTCGGTCAGCGAGTTGGCACGGAAACCGACGGTCCAGATCACGGTGTTGGATTCGATGCGCTGGCCATCGGCAAGGATGACGCCATTGGCATCGACCGCGGCAACGGTAGCGTTGAGAACCCACTCGATGCCCAGGTGCTGCGAGGCTTCGACGATCGAGGGGCGGATCCCATCGCCCAGAGCAGCGGCGACTTGCGGGGCACGGTCAACCACGATGACCCGGATGTCGACGTTTTCACCGAGGACGGCACGCAGGCGTGCCGGCATTTCGGTCGCGGTTTCAATCCCGGTGAAACCACCGCCAGCCACCACCACGGTATTGCGGGCGGCGCTGACCGGCTTGTCCTTCAGTGACTTGATGTGAGCTTCCAGGCGAGTGGCGGATTCGATCTCGTCGACATCGAAGGCGTGCTCCAGCATGCCTTCGACCGGCGGACGCATCAGCTTGCTGCCGGCGGCCAGCACCAGGCGATCATAGGTCAGCGTGCCCTGGATGCCCGCGGCGTTGGTGTAGCGGACCTGTTTGTTGTGCTCGTCGATGACCTCGGCCGAACCCTTGACGAATTTTACTCCCACGGCGTCGAACAGTTCGTGCAGCGGTGCAGTCATGGTGTGCACGTCAGGCTCGTAGAAGCGCGGGCGGATGCGCAACTCGGCCTGAGGAGCCAACACGGTGATCTCGACGTCGTTTCGATCGTGCTTGTCCAACAGGCGGGCAGCGCTCAACGCGCTCCAGACCCCACCGAACCCTGCACCAATAATCAAGATTTGCTGTTTCATTGTTTAGCTCCTGAAGAACAATCGAGTGCCGCTTAATCTTGAGCAGATGTTATTCGAGGGGTTTAACGCTGACACTGCTACATAGGGTAAGCCCGGGTATGACTAAGTATTAACGGGCTATACCAAAGTGTTAGTGGCTTGAATGACCAGAGTTCAGTGGCGTCGCTCAAGTACTGTTTTGATACAGTCGAGCAACTTTTCGATGGGGAAGGGCTTGGGGAAAAAGGCAATCGGCTGCATGGCTTGAGACCCCGGCGGACGCTGCGCGCAGGGATTTCCGGTGATGAAGATGACCGGGATATGCATGCCCCTGGTCGCCAGTTCTTCATACATCGTGATTCCGTCCATCTCCGGCATTTGTATATCGCAGATCAGGCAAGATGTAATAAGCGGGCCGTCGGAGTTGAGATATTCATACGGCCCCACGTAGGTTCGCACCGTATAGCCACTGGATCGCAATAAAGTATCCAGCGCCATTCGAAGCGAATCATCGTTATCGACGACGGCAATCATTGCCTCGTTGTGCATAGTGAAGTCCTGCGTAGTCACGCAGAGCAATTAGAGGCACTGCGCTATTATTGCAAGATACGCCGTCCTGAAAGGGTGCACAGTATACGTGGGTATAGTTATCGGCTGTCGGGCCGGGCCGAGAGCACCTCGGCCATGCGCACCAGGTCGGCAAAGGAGCGTGCGCCCATCTTGCGCATGGCCTGGCCGCGGTGGATTTTCACGGTGATTTCGCTCAGGCCGATTTCCCCGGCTATCTGCTTGTTCATCAAGCCCGAAGTCGCCAGCGTCATCACGGTTTGTTCCCGCGCGGTCAACGTCTGGTGGCGCGCTTGCAATTGCTCGGCGTGGCGCTCGGACTCGCGACGCTGTTTATCACGACCATGGGCGGCGCACACCGCATCGATCAGGTCCTGTTCACGAAACGGCTTGGTCAGGAAATCCACCGCGCCAGCTTTCATCGCTCGCACTGTCATGGCGATGTCGCCGTACCCGGTGATGAACACGATGGGTACCTTGATGCCGGCGACGGCCAGTTCGTTTTGAAAGTCCAGGCCGCTGCTGCCTTGTAACCGTACATCCAGCACCAGGCAACTGTCGGTGTCCGGGCGCTGGTACTGCATGAAGTCGGCGACTGAGCCGAACAGCTCGACCCGTAGGCCGATGGAGCGCAGCAGGCTGCCGAGGGATTCGCGCAGCGGCGCATCGTCGTCGACGATGAACACCATGGACTCGGTGTGATTGATCTGGTTGAGCGGCTGCCGTTCGTTCATGTTTGATTCCCCAAGGGCTCAATGGCGGCCCGTATCGGCAGGGCAACCAGAAACGAACTGCCCTGGCCCACAGTGCTGGTGGCCCAGATCCGGCCAGCGTGGAAATCAATGATCGAGCGGCAGATGCAAAGCCCCATGCCCAGGCCGTTTTCCTTGGTGGTGAAGAACGGCGTGAACAACTGCGGCAAGACCTCGGGGGCAATCCCCGGACCCTGGTCGGCCACCTCCAGCACGGCCTCGTTGTCCTTCACCCAGGTACGAATCAGCAGTGACCGTTGTGTGGCGTCGACCGCATCCATGGCCTGGCAGGCGTTGATGATCAGGTTGATGATGACTTGCTGCAGTTGCACGCGGTCGGCACTGACCTGGGGGTTGAATGTACCCAACTCGATTTTCGGACTGATCTGGTGATGGGCAAGTTCACAGCGGACCAGGCTCAAGGTCTCGCTGACAATGTCGTTGAGCGATTCGTTCTGGCGCAGCGGGTCGCATTTGCGCGACAAGGCCCAGACATGGCGGGTGATTTCGCTTGCCCGATGGGCGCTGGCGATGATTTGTTGCAGTGCCTTGCGTGCTTCGACCAGATCGGGCTGCGGGCGGCTCAGCCAGTTGCGGCAGGCTTCGCCGCTGCTGGCGATCGCCGCCAGCGGTTGATTGATTTCATGGGCGATGGACGCTGCCAGTTCGCCCAGGGCTGTCATGCGGGTGACATGGGCGAGTTGGGCGTGGGCAGGATTTTTTGTCCGGGGGTCGAGCATACGCGCCTCGGTTTTCTGGTCGGGCTGGGAGCGGAGAATCGGTCCGGTATCCTAGGAGCACGCGATCTCAGTCCGTTAGGACAAAAAACCCGAAATAAAAGCCAAGGCGCGGTACAACGATCAGGTCTTGCTGGCGGCCAGGTAGGCGCCCAGGCGCCGGCCCATTTCCTCGCCAAGGGCTTGCAAGCCACTCAATGGCCGGACCATCACTTCGAAATCGACGATTTTTCCCTGCTCGTCAAAGCGGATCATGTCGATGCCCTTGAGCTGTTTGTCGCCGACCCTGGCGCTGAATTCCAGAATCACGTTCAAGCCGTCGGCGCTCGCCAGTTCGCGATGATAGGTGAAATCTTCGAACACCTTGGACACCGTGTTGAGAATCATCGAAACCACCGGTGCCCCGGGATACGGCGTGTGGGCCATGGGCGAGCGAAACACCGCTTGCGGGTCCAGCAACGCAGGCAAGGCCTTGAGATCGCCGGTGCGGATCATCGCGTGCCACAGGCTCAGGGACTCTGCCGCCTTGGGATGCAGTTGCAGTTCAGACATATTCAACTCCTGTTTTTTGTTGTTGTTCAAAACGTGCAGAACACTTCATGTAGGAGCGAGCACGCTCCGGGAGGCGTTCCGACGAAAAACCTGAGAGCGCCGCGGGGTGTCAGGCTCCCTGCGTTATCGTTGACCTCCATCGCGAGCATGCTCGCTCCTACAGGGGGGAGATTGGTTTCGATCATAGATCCGTGATGCACAGCTCCCCTGTAGCGCGGATCAACGCCTGGCCATGCAGCGCATCCTTGATCAGGTCCGAGCGCTGCGCCGCCAGCCACTGCGGGCATTCCGGATCGACACGATAGGGCACGAAAGCGGCGTATTGCTGCAACAGGCGGGCTTGCAGTTCGTCCTGCTTTGCGCGCAGTTGAGTGAGGTCTGGCCGTGGCAGGTCGGGTGCCTTGTGCGCGGCTTGCCATTGCGCGATCAGTCCGTACTGCACCAGCTTGTTGGCTTCGATCTGCGCGGCGATCAAGTCGGCGGCTTCGTCCGGGTTCACGTTGCTACCGGTTGCCTGCTTCCTGGCGTTGTTGATGAGCAGGGTTTCCCGTGCGGTATCCTGGATCGGTTTGCCACTGTCCCACTTGGCCAGCGCCACCAGGTCGGCAATGTCCAGGCGCTCATTGATGGTGTTCAGCAGTGGCTGCAGCGTTTCGGGTGCCGGGGAGGGCGTGGCGGCATGGGCGACGCTGGCGAGTAAGCCGAACAGCGAACAAGCCAGGACTTGCGGCAAGCGTGGGCAGCGGAACATAAGCAACCTCTCGGGCACGGGATGCGCATCAGGTCTTATGTATCACAGCTGAGCCAGATGAACGATAGTTCAGCGAGCACTTTCGCAATATCCCGGTTGCGCCTCAGTCGCCGGCCAGCATCCGCTCGATCTGCGCCAGCTCCCAGGTGCTGAGCAAACTCACCGGGTCAGTCCCGAAACGCTGACCACCGTCGAACACGCGGCCATCCGGGCTCTGGCAATGCAGGCAGTGACGCAAGTGAAGGTGGTCGACATCGAGGCTCAAGCGCCAACCTTCGATGTCGATGAATACCGGACCGGCTTGCCCGTCAAGTCGCCGGAGCGGGCGCAGGCCCAAGGCGGCATCGCGCAGTTGCTGGTAAATCTCTCGGGCAGTAAGGGGCGGCACAGGTGTCTCCGGCGGGATGGCGGCATGGCCAGAATCGGGCACACAGGATAGACGATCGCGATCCAGGGGTAGAACCCTGTGACGAAAAAGCCCGGCTGATCAGGCCGGGCTTTTTGTGGGTGCGGTGCAGCGATGGGGTCAGGCGACAGTGTTGCCTTGCAGGCGGTCGGAGCCATCGGCAGCGACGGTGTTGCCTTGCAGGCGGTCGGAACCATCGGCGGCGACAGTGTTGCCTTGCAGGCGGTCGGAGCCATCGGCGGCGACGGTGTTGCCTTGCAGGCGGTCGGAGCCATCGGCGGCGACGGTGTTGCCTTGCAGGCGGTCGGAGCCATCGGCAGCGACGGTGTTGCCTTGCAGGCGGTCGGAACCATCGGCAGCGACGGTGTTGCCTTGCAGGCGATCCGAACCATCGGCAGCGACGCGATTCTCGATCAAGCGATCCGAACCACCCTCGGCCACCCGGCTTTCAATCAGACGATCCGAGCCACCTTCAGCCACGACAGGCTGAACAGAGGTAGCGGCAAAAGCGTTAACTGCGAAAACCGAGAAAGCGATGCTGAGGAGGGTTTGGCGTTTCATGATCGTGTGCTCCGGGGGTGTTGTTGGTTGGTATGGAGCTGATGTTACGCCGTGGAGTTTTTAAGAGAACTTCATTGAGGTGATGGTGAACATCGATGCGATTGATAGAGTCAGTGGCCTGCCTCGTGTAGGCATGATGATAGAGCGCAGCCTGTCGTCGGCTATGACGCCCGGCCAGGTGCACAGGGGTATGCTGGGTTTTCGCAGGTTCCGCACTCTGATCGAGAGGATAAACCGATGCACGACTATTACGACCTGGGCACCTACAGCCGCCCCGTGACGACGAGCTCAGCCCAAACCCAACTCTGGTTCGACCGCGGCCTGATGTGGTGCTACGGCTACAACCACGACGAAGCCATCCGTTGTTTCCAGAAGGCCCTGGAGCACGACCGCAACTGCGCGATGGCCTACTGGGGCATCGCCTATGCCTCGGGACCCAACTACAACAAGCGCTGGGACGCCTTCATCGAACAAGAGCTCAAGGAGGCCGTGGCCCAGGCGCGACTGGCGACACAAATCGCCTTGGTGCACCTCGAAGGTACGACGCCAGTGGAGCAAGCCCTGATCCACGCGTTGCAGCAACGTTACCAGGCCGAGCAGACGAGCAGCGTAGATGAGCTCTTTACCTGGAACGATGCCTATGCGGCGTCCATGCGCGATGTGTACCAGCGATTTCCCGACGATCCAGATGTGGTGGCGCTGTTCGCCGAAGCGCTGATCGACCGCACGCCCTGGCAGTTATGGGACTTGAAAACCGGCCAGCCGGCGGCTGGCGCCGACACCCTGGAAACCGTGGCCGTGCTCGAGCGCGCCCTGCAACGCATGGAGCAACACGGCGAAGCGCCGCACGCCGGCGTACTGCACATGTACGTCCACACCCTGGAAATGTCGCCGTACCCGGAACGGGCCCTGCGCGCGGGCGATATCCTGCGCGACCTGGTACCGGATGCCGGACACCTGCGCCATATGCCGTCGCACATCGACGTGCTCTGCGGCGATTATCGCGGGGCCATGATCACCAATCAGCGGGCAATCGAGGCCGACAGTCTCTATCTGGCCAAGGAAGGGCCAATCAACTTCTACACCCTGTACCGCAGCCACAATTACCATTTCAAACTCTACTCGGCGATGTTCCTCGGCCAGTATCAGCCGGCCCTGGAAGCCGCCGAGCAACTGGCCGAAACCATCAAGGAAGACCTCCTGCGGGTGGAAACACCGCCCATGGCCGACTGGCTCGAAAGCTTCGTCTCGATGAAGGCCCACGTGCAGATCCGCTTCGGCAAATGGCAAGACATCCTCGCCACACCATTGCCCCAGGACCCGACGCTGTACTGCGTGACCACGGCCATGCTGCACTACGCCAAAGGCGTGGCCTTTGCGGCTTGCGGGCAAGTCGCCAACGCCGAAACCGAGCATCACCTGTTCCTTGAGGCCTGGGCCCGGGTGCCGGACACGCGCTACCTCTTCAACAACAAATGCAACGATATCCTGGCGGTGGCCGCGGGCATGCTGCGCGGCGAAATCGAGTACCGCAAAGGTAACTTCGACGAAGCTTTCGCTCACCTGCGCGAGGCGCAATCGCTGGACGATCACCTGCCTTACGACGAGCCCTGGGGCTGGATGCAACCGGTGCGCCACGCACTGGGCGCGCTGTTGCTGGAACAGGGCAGGGTGGAAGAAGCCCTGCACGCCTATCGTGCCGACCTGGGCCTGGACAACACCCTCAGTCGCGCGTCCTGGCACCTGGACAACGTGTGGAGCCTGCACGGCTACGTGGAATGCTTGAAGCGCCTGGGTCGCGATGGCGAAGCGGCCGCTGCGCAGGTTCGTCTCAACCTGGCCATGGCCCGGGCGGATGTGGAGATTTCGGCGTCGTGTTTTTGCCGCAACGGCGAGCGTTGCTGCCACTAGGTGCGAGATTTGCCTCAAGCCTCGTTGATCTGGCTGACACTGGTGATCTGCCCGTTCCAGACCATCTCGTAATGAGCGGTCTGGATGATTGAAGAGACAGGCCTTGGCGTCATCAACGCCCAGCAATCACTGCCTGGCAGGCGCACCGAGCGATAACGCAGGCCTGGGTAGCCAGCTTTCCTGATTGCCCGGCCCAGTGCGTGGGAATGGCTGTAATCGTCAGGCGCATACACCGGGTCGTTGATCGGCAGGGCGGTGGCGTCTTTCATCCCCGTATCCATGAATGAACACGACAGTCCCCTGAACACAAACCGCTCATAGTTCAGGCCCGATACCTTCGACCAGTACAGGCCCTGGTGATACCGCACCTCGGCCAGTGCGGTTTCCATCGAATCCGCCAGGTACAACACCCCATAGCTGCCATCGCTGAACCGCGAGCCCGCCGGATTGATGTGAGTGAAAGGCGCGGTGGCGTACGAGCAGCCAGCAATCCCGAACGGGATTTCGCTCCGTGGGATCAACTCAAGTTCACCGAGCTCATTCTTCAGTCGGGGATTGGTCAGCGCCTGAATCTCGAACAGCACCTCGAATTCATCCGCGCTCGCCACGTCGTCGAACAATGCAATCGGCGGAAATTTCGAATTGACCAACCGGTAAGCCTGCAATGCCTGCCCGGCAAACACCGCCAGCTCGCTCAACGTCACCATTGCGCGCCCCGCAGCATATCGATGCGCCGAAAGGTCTCGTACAGCGAAATCATGTCGCCCTGGGCCATGATCACCAGCGGCGAGCGCCCATTGAAAAACTCGTTGTCATTGGCCATCGAGACGAAGCCATAGACGTTGTCCGGATTGTCGAACACCAGGCGCAACGTGGCGTGAATGTTCAACACAAGACTGATGCGCTGCATCTGGTCCGCATCCAGCGCCACCGCCCAGTCAGGATCATGCTGGCGCGCGCGGGTGTAGGTGCTGCGGGAAATGCGCAGGATACGACAGGCCTGCTCGCTGCTGGCGTGCCACTTTTCCAGAATGCCCACCGCAGCGCGCAGGCCGGTGACGCATTGGTTTTTGCTGAAAGATTGGGGCTGGGAAGCGACGGCCATGTGCATTACCTGTCTTTGAGTCCTTAGAATCAAACATAAGTATATTGAGTCTACAGAACAAGCGGCTCTCGACCAGCGGCAGCTGCAGGAAACAGCGATACGGCGAACCATGCGCTGTGGTGTCTTTTCTGCACCGCGTCATCATTCTTCGCCAGCAAGCCTGGCCCCTACGGGCCGATGACCACCCATCAGCCAGATCCCGCTTGCGGGGGGGACCACTAGACTTCACAGGGGGGATGAAGTCTACGCAACTCAACTCAGGAGACCTGTGATGAACAGTGCATCTTGGCTGGCGTTGGTAGTGGCGGCAGGGGCGATTTCGGGCTGCGCGAGCAGAAACGAAATTGTCGATGTCCCCCTCAATGCTACCCCGCAAAACGCAGAGCATATCGCTCGAGCCACCCTCAGCCCGGTGGGCGATCAAACCAGTATCTGGCTCACCGTCGGTGGAGTCCCCCACGATATGGCTGTTTCCAGCCGTCTCGACACTGCAATCTACGCAGGCTCGTGCCAGCAATTGGGTACGCAACCGGCGTACAGGACCCGTCAGGCCAATAGCGTCGACTACCCATCGCTGGCCCCGCGTACCCAACATTGGGCCCAGGCACCGGTGGCGCTGAGCGATTTGACCAAGGGTAGCTATGCCTTGCTGGTTCGCAGCAGTCCGGCAGACGGTAGCCGCCCACTTTTCTGCGGCAACATCAGCGCTGGCTAGGGGCGCATCAGGCAAGCCGTTCGGTACTGTGGCCTGCGCAAGTAGCGCAGGCCATGGCCTGGGTTCAGAAGATTGTGCCGTACCCGGCGGCCATCACGATGAGCGTGAGAAAACAGGCCAACTGAACGAAAAAGAAGCTAAACCGAACTGCCACGAACGCATTGGTTTGTTCATGGCAGACATGCACCAGCGACTGACACACCCGGGCAACCAGAATGAGTATCGACAAGTAGTTTACCGAAGGTCCTTCAACGCCAAGGGCGGAAATCAACCACACGATGACGCCAAACACAGGCAGGTTTTCCACGCAGTTGGCGTGTGCCCTTACCCCGCGCCGATACCACTCCTCGCCCTCGAGCCGATCGCTTCGGAAAGAGGCAATCGGCGCATTCGAGAACAGTATCCTGGCCCAGCGATAGACCCCGACGGTGGCCATTAACAGCAGTAACGTCCAGGTCGCGAACCCAAGCAGCATCCACATCGGTATTGTCATGGCGGCCAGCCTCGATCAATGGCCCATGATGGGTGACAGTGCGGTGTTGATCCGCGACATCTGGGCTGGCGTTGTCATGCGCGTCAGCAGCCGGGCAAAGTGTGGATGCTGCACGCCCGAGATAATGTATTGCCAGCGGTAGGCGTCCAGCATGCAGGCGTTGATGCGTGCCGCTTCGTCGACACTGAATGATCGTGAAGCATGGCGCGTGAAGTACTCGGCATCGGCTGTCGATTGTGCCTGCAGGATGGCGTCGACGGCCGCCACCAGTGCTATCAGGTCGTTCACTGCCTGGTCGCATTCGGCGGGCGACAGTTTTGCGTGCTCGGCCTTCCACTCCAGTTCATCGAGCACGACGTGTCGGCTTTCATCCTTCCAGTGAAACTTGAAGACGTCCTTGAACAGCGGGCATAGCTCTTCGTGCGGGGCGATGCTTTGTGCGTAGTGGGATTGAACGAACAACTCGATATGACAGGTCAGCGCCAGCACCGACCAGGTGCTGGATGCCAGCACCACGCGCGCCACGTCGTTTGGATCGGCCACTTGACGATATCCCGCCGGCAGTTGCGAGCCAATCATTGTCTCGATGCGCCGGAACAGCTCCTGATGCTTGATCTCGTCATTGGAGAAGCGCACCAGCGCTTCGAGTGCGAGCTGATCGTCGAATACATGGGCGCGACCCTGATCGAGCATTTTGGCACTGATAAAGCGCTCGACCAGGCCAAAGAGGTACGCGTAGGTCCGGCCTTGAATCTGGCTGAGCAGGCGCGCCTCGTGCGCGTCAAGAAAGGTCAGGCGGTCGACCAGCGACAGTGAGTCGGGCAGGAATTTGCGCGAGAAGTCGAAATGCCGGTCCTGCAGCAGATCGCGATCGATCTGCCATTCGGCTTTCTTCGATGACCTGACCAGCTGCGCGTATCGGGCGGCGTTGCGCGAATCAGGGATGGGGAGGGTCGCGAAGGTGTTCATATCGATCTCCAATTTTCCAGGTCGAGCCACAATGGGGCGGAGCCAATGACCCTGGATAAAGCCTCTGGGGAGAGTGCTGATCGCTGGGTCCGCGTTGGTGCTAATCTAGGCCTCGCCGTCCGGGTGAAGAATGACCGCTGCGCCTGATTACTTGCTCCAGACTCCGTAAAGGAGGGGTGGCAAATGCTCGATGCGCTTTCCGATGTGTTGCGTGTGATCCGGCTGTCTGGGGGAGTGTTCCTCGAGGCAGAGTTCACTGCGCCCTGGTGCATGAGCGGCAGAATCTCTGCCGACGATTGCAAACCGTTCGTGGCGGCGCCTCGACATATCATTGCCTCGCATTTTGTCGCGGCGGGGCACATGCAATTGCGCGTCGACGATGGCGCCCCCCTCGACGTGCGCGCAGGCGAATTGATCCTGCTACCTCGCAATGATGTTCATACGTTTGGCAGTGACCTGGGCTTTACACCCATGTCGGCGCGCGACGTCATTACGCCGCCGTCAGTCGGCGGCATTTCACGCATCAAGTGCGGCGGGGATGGGGAGACCACACAGCTGTTGTGCGGTTTCCTCGGCTCTGAAACCCCCTTCAGTCCGTTGCTTTCATCGCTGCCATCGGTACTCAAACTGGACATGCGTGCGACGGCTTCGGGGGCCTGGATCGAAAGCTCGTTCCGTTTCGCCGTAAGCGAGACAGCGGCAGGACGCGTCGGCTCAACGGCAGTCATTGCCAAACTGTCTGAATTGCTTTTCGTCGAAGCCGTCAGCCAGTATGTAGCGAGCCTTCCGGCAGAGCGGCGCGGGTGGTTGGCGGGTTTGCGCGATCCGCATATCGGGCGCGCACTGGCACTGCTCCATGCGCGTCCGACCGAGGGCTGGACCGCTGAAACCCTGGCGCTCGAGGTGGGCATGTCGCGCTCGGTATTCGCCCAGCGCTTCACCGCATTGGTCGGACAGCCACCGATGCAATACCTGACGCTCTGGCGCATGCACGTGGCGGCTCAACACTTGCGAGAAGGGCGGGGGAATGTGGCGCAAATCGGCTTTTCAGTCGGCTACGAATCCGAAGCGGCGTTCAGTCGCGCCTTCAAGCGCCAGTTCGGTACATCGCCCGGCACCTGGCGCAGGCAATCCGCTTGAGTCGGCATTGGGCCAGCAAAACCTTGCCGCACGCCTAGCCGCCTCCCTTCGCGATCAGGCATGATCAGGCTACATGAACCGGGACTCGCTGACCTATGCCCGTTGACCTGCAAGCGCTCTACCCCAAACTGATCCATCTGATGCTGGACACGGTCTTCGTGGTCGACAGGGATAACCAGATCGTATTTGTCAGTGATGCCTGTCAGGCGCTGCTTGGTTACCGTGCTGACGAGCTGACCGGCACCCCGATCACTGACTACATGCACCCTGACGACCTGGCGAAAACGCGAGCCTCCATTGTCCGGGTCATGAATGGCCAGCCGCACTTCGATTTCCGCAACCGTTATATCCGCAAGGATGGCGGAGTCGTGCACATCCTGTGGGCAGCCTTCTGGTCCGAGGAGGTGGGGGCGCGGATCGGCGTTGCGCGCAACGTCACGGCCCTCTGGCAGGCGGAGGAGGAATTGCGCTTCCTCGCCCATCATGACCCGCTGACAGGGCTGGCCAACCGGGCGCTGTTCAATGATCGGCTGGATGCGGCCCTGCGCGCGACACAGCGCCACGACAGCAGCCTGGCGTTGCTGTTTTTGGATGTCAATGACTTCAAAGGCATCAACGATGTCCATGGCCATGCAGCGGGCGATCAGGTGCTCCGCATGATTGCCCGTCGGCTGCAAGGCTGCGTGCGCGAGACGGACACGGTGGCCCGGATGGGCGGTGATGAATTCACAGTGTTGTTGACGGATATCCAGTCCCAGGGCGACGTGTACGAGAAAGTGGCGCAGATTCTCGCGGTCTTGGCCGAGCCACCGGATGCCGACTCTTCCGTACTCACAATGCCGTCCTGCAGTATCGGTATCGCCTGTTATCCCGCGGACGGAGAGGATGCCGATACGCTGCTCAGCCATGCGGACGACGATATGTACCGCATAAAAAGGCAACGTTCCGCGGCCGGATGACGAACCTGGAACACAGCTTCGACGGGTGAACTAGCGCCGTGCCGACAGTTGTTGCGGCGCCAGGAATGCATCGTGGAAATAGTTACGAAACGCTTGCATGGCCGGGCTGAAATCGCGCTCGCGATGCCAGGCCAGGCCTACGCTCATGGGGGTTACCTTGTCAGTGACGGTCAGGGTTTCGATGCGTTTGCCCTCCAGCGACCAGGGGCGGTGCACCAGGTCCGAGAGGATCGCCACGCCGCTGCCATTGGCGACCATGCTGCGCACCGCTTCGACTGAACTGGTGCGTATCCGTACGTTTGGCTGCTGGTGCGCGTGTTCCCAGTAACGCTTGGCGCTCTGTTCGGCTTCGTCGACGGTCAACAGGATAAAGGGCTCTTGCGCAACGTCAGCCAGGCTGACGGCGGAGCGTTCGAGCAGGGGGTGATGGCTGGGCAGCCATAACCGGCGTTCGGAGTTGAAGAGGGTTTCCGAAACGATGTCCGGGTGAGTGAGGTTCGCGGTCAGCACCACCGCCATGTCGAATTTTCCTTCCAGCAGGCCTTGCTCGATGGCCGTGCGCTCTTGTTCGTGGACCTCGATGGCTACGTCCGGGTGCCAGTGTTCAAGCCGTTGCAGGTGGTGCGGCAGAAAGTAGCCGATCACCGTGTAGCTCGCGGCCAAACGTAACAGGCCACTGGCGCGGACGTCCGGCAGCGGGCTATTCAGCGCGTCGTCGACGCTGCGCAAAATCACATAGGCACGGTTGAGAAAATGCCGCCCGGCATCGGTCAGGCTCATGCCCTGGGCCGAGCGCTGGAACAACAGCGTGCCGAGCATGGCTTCCAGCTCCTTGATCGCGGTGGTCACCGCGGACTGGGAAATGTTCAGGTGAATGGCCGCTTGGGAAATTTGCCCGATCTCCGCGGTGGCGACGAAATAGCGGACCTGGCGCAGGGTCAGTGACATGGGCGCTCCGTTGTCTGTTTTTCAGGGTTATCTGTTTTTCAGAAGATGGCCCCTCTGATAATAGATCTTCCCAAGGGGTTGGCGGGAATTTAACGTGGCCTGCATGAAGTCACAAGCGTCAGGAGCAAGCGTCATGCAGGCAGTAGATTTCAATTCGGACATGGGCGAAGGCTTTGGCCCATGGACCATCGGCGATGGCGTTGACAATGAGCTGATGGGCTTCATCAGCACCGCCAACATCGCCACCGGTTTCCACGCCGGCGACCCAAGCACCATGCGCCGCACCGTCGAACGGGCGAAGCAACTGGGCGTGGCCATCGGCGCGCATCCGGGGTTCCGCGACCTGGTCGGCTTCGGCCGCCGGCACATCAATGCACCGGCCCAGGAACTGGTCGACGACATGCTTTACCAGTTGGGTGCGCTGCGTGAACTCGCCCGGGTTCAGGGCGTGGCGCTGCAACACATCAAACCTCACGGCGCCCTGTACATGCACCTGGCCCGCGACGAGCAAGCTGCGCGTTTGCTGGTGGAAAATCTCCAGCGCCTGGAGCCGGAGTTGCTGCTGTATTGCATGCCCAACTCAGTGATCTGGCACGTCGCCCGGGAACTCGGCCAACCGGTGATCCGCGAGTTCTACGCCGACCGCGAGTACGACCTCAGCGGCTCCATCGTCTTTACCCGCAACGTACGAGCCTACGACCCGACCCAAGTGGCGGCGCGGGTGCTGCGTGCCTGCCAGGAAGGTGTGGTGCGCACTGTCGAAGGCGAAGACCTGGCCATCGAATTCGATTCCATCTGTTTGCACAGCGATACACCGGGTGCCCTGGCATTGGTCGAGGCCACACGCAAGGCGCTGGATGACGCGGGGATCAAGGTTCGCGCACCGCGCTGAGCCCTGGAGCACAACGAAACACCAGGCACAGAGACGCCAGGGTTCAAACACCGATCCATTTTTATGCCTGCCTTTCTACAACTATTCCAAGAGGAACAGACATGGCCGAACAAACCGTTATTACCCCGTTGCCGGGCACCTTCTACCGTAAAGCCACACCGGACTCGCCGAACTACGTCGAGCCGGGCGCAGAGGTCAGCGCCGACACCGTGATTGGCCTGATCGAGGTCATGAAGCAGTTTTCCGAACTGACCGCCGGGACGGCCGGTCGCCTCAGTGCCTTCCTGGTCGAAGACGGCGATCCGGTGGAACCGGGTCAGGTCATCGCAACGCTCGATGGCCATTGAGGGTAGGGGGCGATCATGACTCAAGGTATTCGTAAATTACTCATCGCCAACCGTGGCGAAATCGCTGTGCGGATTATCCGCGCCGCCAAAGCGCTGGGGATTCCCACCGTTGCCGCCTGCAGCGAAGCGGACGTCGACTCCCAGGCAGCGCGCATGGCCGACGAGGTCCATATCCTTGGCCCCGCCCGCGCTGACAAGAGTTACCTGAACGTCGAGGCATTGCTCGGCGCCCTGAAAGCCACCGGTGCGAATGCGGTACACCCGGGTTACGGTTTTCTCTCGGAGAACGCCGATTTTGCGCAAGCGGTTGTCGCCGCCGGCGCGATCTTCGTCGGGCCCGGCGCCGAGACGATCCGGCGCATGGGCGACAAGGCCGAAGCCCGGCGCACCGCGCAAGCGGCTGGCGTGCCGGTGGTGCCCGGTTCCCCCGGTGAGCTGTTCGACGTCGAGTCGGCGCTCAAGGCTGCCGAATCCGTAGGCTTCCCGTTGCTGATCAAGGCTTCGGCCGGTGGTGGCGGACGTGGTATTCGCCTGGCGGAAAACGCCCAGCAACTGAGCGAAGAGTTTCCCCGTTCCCAGCGCGAAGCCCAGGCCGCATTCGGTAACGGTGCGGTGTATCTGGAACGGTTTATCGGCAAGGCCCGGCACATCGAAGTTCAGGTGTTGGGCGATGGCCAGCACGCAGTGCACCTGTTCGAGCGCGAGTGCTCGCTGCAACGTCGGCGGCAGAAGATCTTCGAAGAGGCACCGTCGCCGGTCCTCAACCCACAACAGCGCGAGACGCTTTGCGCCAGTGCCGTGCGCCTGACCGAGGCCCTTGGCTACAAGGGCGCCGGCACCCTGGAGTATTTGTACGACGACGCCACCGGCGAGTTTTTCTTTATCGAGATGAATACGCGGATCCAGGTGGAACACCCGGTCAGCGAACTCATTACCGGTATCGATCTGGTCCAGGCCATGTTGCGCATTGCCGGTGGCGAGCCGCTGGGCTTCAAGCAAAGCGACATCCAGCTCAATGGCGCCGCCTTGCAAATGCGCCTGAATGCCGAAGACCCGGCGCGGGATTTCTTCCCCAGCCCAGGCCTGGTCGAATCACTGACCTGGCCGCAAGGGGAGGGTGTGCGGGTCGACAGCCATCTCTACCAAGGCTACCGCGTGCCGCCGTACTATGATTCGCTGTTGGCCAAGCTGATTGTGCATGGCCGCGACCGCAACGAAGCGTTGGCCCGTGCGCGAGTCGCCGTCGCGCAGACCACGCTCACCGGCATGGCCAGCACCTTGTCGCTGCACGGTGAGCTCCTGGAACAACCGTGGCTGCACAGCGCCGACTTCCACACTGGCACCCTGGAAACCTGGCTGGCCGAGCGCCGCAGCGGAGGTGAAGCATGAGTACCGCAATCCGCTACAGCTTTGGCGCCGACGAGCATTTGTTCGCCGAAGTCAGCGACAGCATGTCCCTTGAAGCGTTTTTCAAGGGCATGGCCGTGACCCGCGCCGTGGAGCGACTGGCGCTGGATGGCGTGCTCGATGTGTGCCTGGCCAATGCCTCGTTCCAGATCCGTTTCGACCCCGACCGTATCGCGCCTCACACCTTGCTCGAAGCGGTAAAAGGCGCAGAAGCCGAGGCCGTGGCCGAGCGCACGTTGCAGACCCGGATCATCGAGATTCCGGTGCTCTATAACGATCCCTGGACCCATGAAACCTTGATGCGTTTTCGTGACCGCCACCAGGACCCGAGTGCGACAGACCTGGAATACGCTGCGCGGATCAATGGCCTGGCGGACGTCGAGGCGTTCATCGCCGCGCACAGTGGCGCGCCATGGTTTGTCTCGATGGTCGGTTTCGTCGCGGGGTTGCCGTTCATGTTCCAGATGGTCGAGCGCGAGCGTCAGTTGCAGGTGCCCAAGTACCTGCGGCCGCGCACCGATACACCCAAATTGACCCTGGGTCATGGCGGATGCTTCGGCTGCATCTACTCCGTGCGCGGCGCCGGTGGTTATCAGATGTTCGGCGTCACGCCGGCACCGATCTACGACCCGCAGCAGAACCTGGCATACCTAAAGGAACACATGGTGTTCTTCCGCCCGGGCGACATCGTGCAATTCAAGCCGATGGACCGGGAGGCCTATGACGTTGCCGTGGCCGAAGTGGAAGCCGGACGTTTCGATCTGCGGATTCGTCCGGTGGAGTTTTCCCGGGATGCTTTCCTGGCTGACCCCGTCGGCTATCCCAAGTCGCTGCAGGAGGTGCTGGCATGATCAAGGTACTCAAACCCGGTCTGGCGACCTCGGTACAGGACCTGGGCCGCGAAGGCTACTACCACCTCGGCATTCCGCCTTCCGGGGCGCTCGACCAATACGCGTTGAGCGCAGCCAACCAGTTGGTCGGCAATCCGCCGGGTGCGGCGGCGCTTGAATGCACGTTGCTCGGTCCGGAACTGGAATTTGCGCAAGACGCGTTGGTGGCCGTGTGCGGTGCGCACATGACGCCAAAGGTCGATGGTGTGGACATGCATCTCGACACCGCCTTCACGGTCAAGGCCGGGCAAGTGCTGCGCTTCGATTTTCCCAAGGCCGGCGCACGGGCTTATCTGGCAGTGGCTGGCGGTATCGATGTGCCGGTGGTCCTCGGCAGTCGTTCCACCTACGCGCTGGGCGCCCTCGGTGGCTTCCAGGGCCGTCGCCTGATTGCCGGAGATGAATTGCCGATGGGTGTTGCCAGCGGCAAGGGCCGCGCCGGGGCCAGTCTGCCCATGGCGTTGCGTCAATCCCTGGGTGGCGAAATCACCCTGCGCGTGGTGCCGGGGCTGTACTACGACCGGTTGACCCCAGCGGCGGCGGACAGCTTTTTCGCCGAGGCCTGGACCGTCGGCTCGGAAGCGGACCGTATCGGCTATCGCTTCAAGGGCGGCAGCCCGCTGAGCTTTCAGCCGCGCGAGCAACCCTTCGGCGCCGGCTCCGATCCGTCGAACATCGTCGACAGTTGCTACCCGATCGGCTCGATACAGGTCCCCGCGGGACTCGAACCCATCGTGTTGCACCGTGATGCGGTGTCCGGTGGTGGCTACGCGATGATCGGTACGGTGATCAGCGCCGACCTCGACCTGATCGGCCAGATGCAACCCAATCAGAAAGCCCGTTTCGTGGCGGTGACCCTCGAAGAAGCGCTGGAAGCGCGACGTTCCTATAAGAAAAAACTCAGCTGCCTGAGCAAGCTGTTCCCTTCCTGACGCTGCCCGCCGCACTGCGCGGGTAAAGCCAAACGGCAAGCCAACGCCGCACTACGGTGCGGTGGCGGCTGCCCGCGCTTCAACCTTTGACTGGTTCTGGAGTTCACGCATATGGCTGCTTTATCGCAATCGAGTCAAACCGGGCAGGACCCGGCCAATCACCCCGTTCCACCTCAAGCCCGCATGGGCCGACTGTCCCTGACCATGGCCTGGTGGGCGGTGTGCAGTGCGATGTTCTACATCGTGGTGGGCGCTTCCCTGGCGCTGTCTTATGGCGCGCGCAATGCGCTGATCGGCATGGTCCTGTCGGTGATCAGTTACGGATTGGTCAACAGTGTGCTCAGTCGCTTCGCGATTCGCAGCGGCTTGTCGGTGGCACTGTTTTCGCGGCTGTTGTTCGGCAGCACCGGAGCATGCCTGGCCACCCTGATCTTCTTTTCCACGGCGATCTATTACGCGGTGTTCGAAGGTTCGGTGATCGCCGTGGCGCTCAATCACCTGTACCCGGAACTGGTCTATCCACTGGCCGCGTTGCTGGTGGTGCTGTACAGCGTGCCGATGATATTGGGCAGCGTGCAGCATTGGCTGGACAAGCTCAATGGCGTGCTGCTGCCGGTCTACCTGGGCGGATTGCTGGTGGCGGTGGGGCTGTCGATCAGCCGGTATGGCTACCAACCGCAATGGCTGGATTTCGGCCCGGCAACCCCCAGCGCCTTCGGCTGGTGGGACTGCTTTGTCGCCTACATGGGGGTTTGGGTGCTGATGCTGTTCACCTTCGACTACGCCCGGTTTGGCAAGGAAGAAGACGCCGGGTATCACGGTCGCTGGAACTTCGGCATGCCGTTCTACGCGGTGACGTTTTTGCTCAACGGCGCAGCGGGCATCTATCTGGTCAGCAGCATTCCCCATGAAGGCGCGTTGAACGAAGTGTCGGTGGTCATGGCGATCCTACAGTTGATGGGCTTGTGGGGGTTGTTGTTTGTCTGGGCCACGCAAACCCGGATCAATACCGCCAATTACTACCTGGCGACGCTCAACATGCAGGCATTCTTTGCCCGTTTCGGAGTGCGTGGTGCGTACTGGGCGTGGGCCCTGGCGGTGGGGGTGATCGTGTACGGCTTGATGCTCGCCGATGTGTTTGCCTATTTGCTCAAGGCGTTGGCCTACCAGGGCATTTTTGTGGTGGCCTGGGTCGGCGTGGCGTTGGCGCAGATTCTTTATGGGCGCAGTGACGTGGCGGCGCTGGAACGCGTGGCTGCATTCAACCCGGTGGGCCTGACGGCGTGGTTTGGCGCCACGGCAGCGGGCCTTGCCCTGATGTATGGCGGTGGTGGCCTGGGCAGCTTTTCAGCACCCTCGACCGTGATCCTGGCGTTCGCGTTGCAGGCTGGCTTGTCACGTCGAAGCCGGTTGCGCCTGCAGGTGGCGCAGTAGAGAAGTAGTCGTATATCTCGCTACGGGTGCCTTGTCCTTACGGCACCCGCGGCAGCAGCTACCGGGTCACGACAGGCGTGATTCGCCTGTCGTACGGCTCAAGTACCCGGCAACAACGCCGATGCGCGAGAATACCAGCCAGGCAAACAGCAGCACACTCACGCCAATCAGGATCGATGCGACGCCAATCAGTGGCTCGATCGACGCGAAGCCCTTCAGCCGCAGGGTCAGCGCGCCGAGCATCACCGGCACGCCCAGGTTGTACGTCCAGAACTGCACTGCAGCCGCGCGACCTTCGGTCATGCTCGGGTGCAATGCGCCGATGACGCCGAACAGTGCCATCGATACCCATCCCAACAGATTGATGTGGGCATGTACGGCGAAGAGCGAGTGGTCGCCAGAGGCACCCATCGTCACCCCCAGCATCACGCCAATGGCAAAGTAGAGGGCAGCAAGTCGAAACCAGGTCCGCGAACGGGGAGTGTGATTCATGGCATTCACCTCAAGCGCCCTGAGGCGCGCTCAGTTGCTGGAAAATCCCTGAAATCGTGATGCCCGCAGATGCCGTGCACAGGGGCGGTGGCAGATCCGCTGCCTTACGTCTATTATGAGACTCATGTCTCATTACAAGACAAGGTATCATTTATTCCATGTCGAATCCCAAGTCAAGCCCGTCGATCGGTGAGGGTGATGCGCAAGGTCGCGTCAACCAGAAATTGCGCACCCGCCAGGCGCTGATCGAGGCCGCCATCGCCTTGCGCGATGAAGGTCATCAGCCCACGGTGGCGCAAGCGGCTGAGCGCGCCAGGGTGTCGCGCGCCACGGCCTATCGCTACTTTCCCACGGTCGAGGCGTTGATCAGCGAGACAGCGGCCGATCGTGACATGCCGCCGCTGGAACGCATCTGGCAGCCGGGGGACGATCCGGTCAAGGGTATGGGCCTGGCGGCGAACACGTTGAACAAACTGCTGATCGACGACGAGATCGGCCTGCACGTGATGGAGCGCTCGTTCATGACCGTATGGCTCGAAAGCGAGTCCCACGAGCCCCTGCGACCGGGCCGCCGCCTGAGCTACATCGAGCCGATTGTCGACTCGATGAAAGACGTACTGTCACCCAAGGCGCGCAAGCGCCTGAAGCAGGCGCTGTCGATCGTCATGGGCACAGAGGCATTGATTGCCGTGCGCGATATCGGTGGCGCGAGTATCGAAGAATCACTCGCTACTACCGCCTGGGCAGCGCGGGCGCTGGTTCGCCAGGCGCTGGATGAGGATGAAAAAAACCGTCGAAAGCGAGGCTGATCTGCGCGATGGTAAGTGCGCGTACACCTGATCGTTCCCACGCTCTGCGTGGGAATGCCGCCAGGGACGCTCTGCGTTCCGCTAGCAACGCAGGGCTGGAGTCCGCGCTAAGCGAAACGGCCGGCTAGCCTGATTCTGGATCTGTTTGCGTACACCTGATCGTTCCCACGCTCTGCGTGGGAATGCCGCCAGGGACGCTCCGCGTTCCGATAGCAACGCAAGGCTGGGGTTCGCGCAGTGGTGACGCAGAGCGTCACGGGTTCGAGTCAGTCCGCCTTCTCTTCATCGGCCGGCACTTCAGTCCAGCTGTCATCCGGATCAAAGCGCTTCATCGCCTGCGCCAGCTTTTCGCTACCAGGCCCCAGGTCTTTTTCGAAGACCTGTCCCTCATGGCTGATCATGAAGCTCATCACCCCGGTTTCACCGTATTTCGCCGGCCAGGCGATCAGTGCAAAGCCCCGGCTCATCTTGTCCCCGATGAGGTAGCTATAGGCCCCGCCCGGTGCGGAAGGCCCCTGGCCCAGCAGGATGCGGAAGCGGTAGCCATGCCAGGGTTGGCCGGCTATGGTTTTGCCGAACTCGGGCCCCAACGGGCTGATCTGTCCGCTATCGTCGTCCGCCCAATAGAGTCCGTCATGCTTGCCGGCGGTACTGAAGATTTTCTGCGCGTATTCGAGGGCGCCGTCACCGTCGCGATCCACCGAGGCGTAGTCCATCTGGGCATCGTGATAGGCCAGCGCCGATTGCACCGCGGCCAGCTCGTTGCGGCCAATTTGCCGGGTACGAAGCTCCGCACTGCCGGCCTTGATGTCGAAACGCCAACCCTTCGCGCCTTTTACGATGGGGATAGGCAGTGTCCAGTGCTCACTGCCCACCGACAGAATCGCCTTGTTGTCGCCGGTTTTTTCAATCTGGTGTTGCTCGTGGTATAGCTTCAAAAACGCCTCCACGTCTTCGCGCTCGGCACCGTCGCGAGGGATGAAACTGCGCCAGTCTTCACCCAGCAACTCGGCCAGGCGTTTCTGATCGGCATTTTTCGTACCCAATGCTTCGACGAATGCTTCAGCGGCCTTTTCCGGCGTTGCAAATTCCTGCTGCGCCGTCGCCATGCACGACCAGGCCATGGCGACTGTGAGCGCCAGGGCATGCATAAGCACACTCTTGCGTGCCTTTACTCGAGGATGGTTATTCAACGGCGGCCCCCCCTTGAACGCGCTGCGCCGGATGGCCGACTGATCTGATGACCGGCTGCCCTCGAGGCGTTGGGGCGCTGGAAGGAAGCCTGGCTGGCCCGGCCACGATTGGCTTGCAGGTTGGCCTGGGACGGCGAACGCGCACCGGCGAAGGCATTGTTGCGGGCACTGCCTCTATTGACGGCCGGCGAGGCCTGGCGGTTTTGCGCCGCCTGGCGCGTCTGTGCACGTTGATTCGTCTGGTTGGCCTGATTCCTCGGTTGCTGAACTCTCGATTGCTGATTCTCCCGAGTATTTCTGGCGGTATTTTGGCTCCGGTCAGCAGCCCTCGGCCTATCGGCCGCTTTCGGCCTGTCTGCTTCGGCTTGCATCCGATTGCCGGCCGAGGCCCTGGACTGGGCTTCGCGCGCCCGATCACGGGCCTCAAGGTTGCTGGTGGCAGGTCGTTCGATACCGTGCCGGTCCATCGAGCTACGGGCATTTTCACGCGCCTGGGCGCGCTGGGCATTGTCCCCTCGATAGGCCTGGCGCTGACTGGCACCTCCCAGTTGCCGGCCGTACTGTTCGCGGCTCCTGTTGTCCCGATAGGGCACGCCATTGCGATGCGCGGCGTTATGCTGCCACTTGTTCTGATTGTTGGTGATGCGGTTGTTGGCATTGATGTTGTTGTAGCGATTGACGTCGATGTCGACGTCGTTATTACCCCAGTCACATTCACCCCACAGCGCACCGACGATGGCCACACCGGTGCCAAACGCCAGCCCGGCCATCAGCGCCTGACCGGGGTAATAGGCGGGCGGCGGCGGATAGTAGGCAGGTGGCGATGCGGGATAGGCCCAGGTGCCGTAGGTGGTTGTCGGGTTGTAGGTGGGGACGTACACCACCTGCGGATCGGCCGGCTGAATGATGATGGTGGAGCTGCTGCTGGCGGGGGCCTGGGCCGGAGCCTGCGTTGTGGTCGTGGCGGTCGATGCGGGGGGCGGTGGCGCAGCGTTCTGGATCGTTACGTTCTGATATTGGTTGCTCTGCAGGTTACCGGCTGCCTGGGCCTGGCGACGCAAGCGTTGTACGCCATTCATGAGGTCGTCGGGCTGCGCCAGGAAGGCGTCACCCAGGCGTTGGACCCAGACCGGATCCTGCCCCAGTGTTGCCAAGACCTGCGGGAAGGCAACCAGCGCCTGCACACTCGGGTCCCAGGGCTGGTTCGCCACTTGCTTGACCGCGTCATCGCCCTTGGCGTCTGGGTGAGCCTTCGACCAGGTGACGGCCTCGGCGACTTCCCCGGGATAGGTGGACGCCATCAGCACCTGTGCCAGCAGCGGGTCCGGGTAGAGCGCGATGGGGGCGAGCATTTGATCCAGCTGTTCCTGGGTAAACACCGGGTCTTTGGCGGGTATCGTGGTCGCTGCCGTATTGGCAGGGCTGGCTGTCGGGGTGGGGACTGTATCCGCCGCCTGCGCCACGAGGGGCGGGCTGCTCAGAAAAAACATCGCTGACAACACGTAAAAAAATGGAGTACGCATCACAGCTCCCTGTGGTCAGGCAGATTTGAAATGAGTGGATCAATGCCAGGTGAATGCGAGCCGATTGTGCAAATCCCGGACCTCAACTTCGACGCCGTCCATTGATAGTAGCAAACATAAAAATTCTGCCCGAAATACCTTCGGTTCCCGGACCAATAGCAGTCGATGGATGCCGCTCAGTGCAGTGAACACGAAAAAGCCCGGCTGATCAGGCCGGGCTTTTTGCGGGTGCGGTGCAGCGATGGGGTCAGGCGACAGTGTTGCCTTGCAGGCGGTCGGAGCCATCGGCGGCGACGGTGTTGCCCTGCAGGCGGTCCGAGCCATCAGCGGCGACGGTGTTGCCTTGCAGGCGGTCGGAACCATCAGCAGCGACGGTGTTGCCTTGCAGGCGGTCGGAACCATCGGCGGCGACAGTGTTGCCTTGCAGGCGGTCAGAACCATCGGCAGCGACGGTGTTGCCTTGCAGGCGATCCGAACCATCGGCTGCGACGCGATTCTCGATCAAGCGATCCGAACCACCCTCGGCCACTCGGCTTTCAATCAGACGATCCGAGCCACCTTCAGCCACGACAGGCTGAACAGAGGTAGCGGCAAAAGCGTTAACTGCGAAAACCGAGAAAGCGATGCTGAGGAGGGTCTGGCGTTTCATGATCGTGTGCTCCGGGGTGTTGTTGGTTGGTATGGAGCTGATGTTACGCCGCGGATTTTTTTAGAGAACTTCATTGAAGTGATGGTGAACATCGATGCGATTGATAGGGGCCGCTCGCGACCCCTTGTTAGCGTGATGATGCGGCACCGGGCATTGATTACATTGCGTATCAACTGTAATGCCCAATCACATCGTTATCATCAACGCCAATCGCCCATAGAGTCAGCCTGACGATTTGTTTATGGCGTAGTCAAGGTGACTCTCATGGTTCAACGCATTATGAAAACAACTGCCCTGGCAGCACTTCTTGTTGCAAGCGCAATCATGCCGTCCACTCAGGCACAACCCTTGCCACTCGATAAAACCGCTTCCTTGCATAGTGAAGACGTGGAATGGCGCAGCTTCCCCGCCTTCCCCAAAGAGGTAAAACTGGCTGTTATCGCCGGCGACCCGAGCAAGCCAGCACCCTACGTGGTACGAGTCAAAGTGCCCAATGGCATTCGATTAATGCCCCATGTTCATCCTGAAGATCGTATCTACACCGTCATGTCCGGTGTTTTCTATATTGGCTTCGGAACGGTTTTCGATCCGGACAAACTGGTTGCCTACGGGCCGGGCAGCGTCGTGATACTCCCGGCCAATACGCCGCACTTCCATTGGGCAAAATCAGGTGAGTACATCTCGCAGGTCTACGGGACGGGTCCGTTGGGGCTTGAGTATGTGGACAGCCATGACGATCCTCGCTAATCCTGTAGAAGCCGGCTTGCTGGCGATCGCGGACGTGCAGTCGACACTAATGTCGCCTGATGAACTGCGATCGCCAGCAAGCCGGCTCCTACAGCGCATATCCAGGTTGCAAGGGGTTGGACATGCAAAGCACCGGGGTCAGGTCTGGGGCAATTGCGCCGACCAGTGCTTCATCTCCTCGGCAATAAAATGTTTAACCAGATCGCTATACATTTTTTCGATTGCGTCCGGGCTCAGGCCCTCGGCCTCGGCCCATTCACGACGTGTTGCCAGCATGGTATTGAACCGCTCCTGAGCACGCACCGAGGCCGCAGAGGTCTTGAATTTCGAAGCCGCAAGCACGTACTGGAATCGCCTGCCTAACAACTTGATAACGGCCTGGTCGAGGGCATCGATCTCACGTCTGATGTCCTCCATTCCTTTGCATTGCGCGGGTTGCAACTGGGTGAAAACTTCCATGTAGGTAACTCCGTTATTTTTCAGTCCATCGTCGAAGCGCCGCCGAAGCATGCTTCGCATTAAATCTCACATTAGCACTCGTTGCATGATTCCAATTTCATTGGGTTCGAGGCAATTGCATGGCACCGGCTTACTTGATTGCCTTCAACTTTGTGCCCATTGTTGTCCCGAGCGGCGTACCGACGAAAGACCGTACGCCGTGGGGTGCCAAGTTTACAGCGGTATCGTTAACGACCGTCGCGAGCATGCTCGCTCCTACATGCTAATGCCGGATCCTCCCAATTCTTTCGGCACATCCTTGAACTTCGGCAATCCATCTTCAATACGCAACACCGACTCCTGATAATGCACATGAACCCCTGGCGTGTACTCAAGATCCGGGATGAGCGCAGCATACACATCGATGAGTCCCATCCCCGGGTGCTCGGTGAAGAGATGTCCGCCGCACGTCTTGCACCACTTGCGGTAACTCTGTGGTGTCTTGTTGTAGGTGCCGATGTTGTCGGCGCCCCGAGTCACTTGCACCGCCTCCGGTTTCCACAGGGTGAAGGCATTGACCGGCCCCGCCGACCAGTGCCGGCACGACTCGCAATGGCAATAGCCCATCGCGGCCGGCTCACCGCTGACGGTGAACTCGACCGCACCGCAAAAACAACTGCCTTTGTAAGACTGTTCAATGTTCATGGCATGACTCCTTGATCAATGGTCAGGCGATAGCTCGCACAAACGTTACCTGTCTTCACCCGTCGATGTAGCGCACCGCTGTCGCCGGCGTGCGTCGCACCTGCAGGTCGAAAATGTCCGGGCGTGCATAGTGCCCGGTGACGTCGAGCGCCCGCCGTGCAGGGGCCACGAGTGAGACGTCGATGTCCGCATACAGAATGCCCACCTCTCGGTGCAATGGGCCGGCCACGATCCGGCCTTGGGGATTGACCACCACCGAGTCGCCGTCGTTGATCCATTCGTCTGGATCGGCAAACAGTTGCGCACGGGACGGGAAGTCGTCAGGGACGTCGCTGCCGCGCAGCGCGGTGCCACTGCCAAGCACCCAGCAGCGGCCTTCGAGGGCAATGTGACGCATCGTACTGATCCAGCCCTCGCCAGTGTCGTAAGTGGGCGCGACATAGATTTCCACCCCTTGGGCATACAGCGCGTAGCGCGCCAGCGGCATGTAGTTTTCCCAGCAGATGAGCGCCCCCACGCGGCCGACCGGTGTATCCACCGCGCGCAACCCGGACGCATCACCAAAGCCATGCACCATGCGCTCGGGATTGGTGGGCATCAGTTTGCGGTGTCGGTTGAGCACGGCGCCGTTCACGCCGATAACGACTACGCTGTTATAGAGCGTGCCCCCTCCATTGCGCCGGTCGCATTCATTGATGCCGCACACGATCGTCACCGCGTGAACCCTGGCGGCCTCGCACAATTGGCACAGGTCACCGTTCACAATATCAACGGCATTGGCCAGCAACCGCGTATGCAACTGGCCGATGACAGCGCCGTCCTTTCCCGCCGCCAGCCGCCAGATCCACGACGGGTAACCTGGAATGAACGATTCGGGCAGAACAATCAGCGAAGCTCCCGCCGTCGCGGCCTCAGAGACCGATTGCACGGCCCGGGCGATCGTCGCGCTGCGATCGAGCAGCACGGGCGGGCGCTGAATAATGGCGATCTTGGTCATGATGTTCTCCTGGGGCGGTTGGCTGTCGGAGACTTGAGCGTGCGCGTGGCGAAGTCGCGGGGCTAGTTCAATATCTGAAGCGTTGCAGCGATGGGAGTGCAGGCAATGAACGAAAGCTATGGTCAGTTCTGCACGGTCGCGCGCGGTGCCGAGGCACTGTGCGAGCGCTGGACACCCTTGGTCGTGCGCGAACTGTTGTGCGGCAGCAAACGCTTCAATGAACTGCACCGCGGCGTCCCCCGGATGTCCACCGGCTTGCTGGCACAGCGGCTGCGCCATCTGGAAGAAATCGGCGTGGTGCATCGCACCGCGGTTGGCAAAGTCTGGGAGTACAGCCTGACCGAGGCGGGCGAGGAATTGCGCCCCATCATCATGGCGCTGGGGCATTGGGGCGCGCGCTGGATCGGCAGTCGCCTGCGCGATGATCAACTCGACGCGGGCCTGCTCATGTGGGACGTGCGCCGGTTCGTGCGTCTCGAGACGTTTCCGTCCCGACCGGTGGTCATCCAGTTCAAATTTCGCGACGCGCGGTCCGGCGAGCAAGCGTGGTGGCTGGTGGTCGAGGAGGGTGTGGCAGACCTGTGCCGCGACGACCCCGGGCGTGAATTGACGCTCGTTGTGGATTCAAGCGTGCGTGCCTTGACTGAGGTATGGGCGGGCGACCGCACACCGCGGGAGGTGCTTGAGTCGCGAGAGCTGCGTGTGGATGGCGCAGCGCAGGATGCGCAAAACCTGTGGCGCTGGTTGGGTACGAGCGCGTTTGCCGGGACCCGGAGCGCGGCGCGTTAGCCGTTCAAGCAAAACGAGCGGCTACAGCCCACTGAACATCCCGATAATCACGGCGTTGACCAGGTCAATGAAGAATCCGCACACCAGCGGCACGATCAGAAAGGCCTGGTGAGCCGCACCGTACTTCTGGGTCACGGTCGTCATATTGACGATGGCTGTCGCGGTGGAACCCAGCGCAATACCACCGAAGCCTGAAGCGATCACGCTGGCTTCGTAATTGCGGCCCATGAAGCGAAAGACCAGAAAATACGTATAGAGCACGGTCAACAGGATCTGCAGGGTCAATGCGCAAGCGATAAACAACAGCGCGCCGCTGAGCTGCCACAACTGCAAGCCCATCAGCGCCATGGTCAGGAACATACCCAGGCAGACATCGGAAATCAGCGACAGACCCTGGCTGGCGCCGCTCCAGGATTTCAGGCGCTGCTCGCCGATCAGCCCCCGCACGAGGTGGTGAATGACGATACCGGCGAACAGACAACTGACGAACTTGGGCAGGGTGATCCCGCTATCGACCAGCAGCAGGTTGAGCCCATAACCGAGCATCAAGGTCAAATTGAGCCACATCCACGCCCAGAGCACGTCGTAGTAGTCCAATGGCTTGCTTTGCTGTTGTTCGAGGATGCCGACTTCCAGCGCCGCATCCCCGGATGGCGTCAGTTGATGGCGACGGATCAGGCGGTTGGCGATAGGGCCGCCGATCACACAAGCGGCAATCAGGCCGACAGTGTTGCTGGCGATCCCCAATTCGTGCGCGTTCTGGATGCCCAGCCTTTCGACGAACAGCGGTGCCCAGGCCAGGGTCGTGCCGACCCCTCCGGTGAGGGAAATCGAGCCCACCATCAGGCCAGCCTTGGGATCAAGCCCGAAAACCTCGGCCATGCCCATGCCCAGCGCGTTCTGCAGGAAAATGAACACCGCGGCGAGCACCAGCAGGATCAGCAGCGGTCGCCCACCCTTGATCAGCTGGCGCATGTCCGACCTCAAGCCGATACCGGCAAAGAAATAGAGCAGCATGGTGTCGCGTACTTGCAGATCGAACTCGACCTGGATGTTGAGACCGAAGTACAACAGACTCGTGACCGCCGCACACACAAAGCCGCCGACCACCGATTCTGGAATACAGTATTGACGCAGCAAGGTGCTGTGCTGGACCAGTGTCTTGCCCAGGAAGAGCAGCAGGATGGCCAGGGTGAAACTCACCAGGCCATGAACAGCAAAGAGTTGGGCGGTCATCTATAGCCTATTGAAAAACCTCAAAAAAATATTATCCAGTGTCGATCGCACGGTTTTGCGACCTGGATCAATGAAAGTACAGATCGCCGATGAATCCGGGTGTGGTCAAGGCCCGGATTCGCCGAAGTGAGTCAAGCACCTGATCCCGGAACACGCAATCGCCGGAACAGGGGAGCGTATATCCTCGAGACTGACCTGGAGCCTTGCATGAAAGTTGGCGTGATCTCCGATACCCATGGCCAGCTCCGCAACGAAGCACTCGCGGCGTTGCAGGGCTGTGAACGAATCATTCATGCCGGCGACATCGGAAAGCCGGAAGTACTCGAACAACTGGCGTTGATTGCGCCACTGCATGTCGTGCGCGGGAACAATGACCTGGCAGCTGCGTGGGCGGAACATCTCGCCGACCACCTGAGTTTCGAACTTGAGGGATGGCAGACGTTGCTGGTGCATGACATTGCCGATGCCCCGGCAGTGCTGGCGCCAGGCACGAGGCTGGTGATTACCGGGCATTCCCACAAGCCGTGCATTGAGTGGCGCGGTGAACGGCTGTACCTCAATCCAGGCAGTGCAGGGCCGCGACGGTTCAAGTTGCCGGTGACATTGGCGTTGCTTGACGTGCAAGAAGGGGCGATTGAGCCGCGTCTGGTTTCGTTGCTGGAGTGAACGTTTGCTTAGGGGCGGGTGTTGCATGTCTTTGAGAAAGGGGGCAACAAGCAAGGCTGAAGTGAGGGGGTAGAGGGGGCAATGGAATGCCCCATCTAAAAATCTTCTGCCTCGGGCGCCCGAAAGGCCTTGCTGTAGAAACCGGACTGGTCGAAACAGCAGACCTGCTTCTTGCCGGATGCAAGCATATCGCAGGCATCACCTATTCGTTTTGCGCGCGTCTTGAGTTGCTTGGCTGAAGTCATCCAGTGTATCCAGTCTACCCGTGCGAGGGTCGTCGTATTCTTCCAGACTTCATGAGCCTGAGGAGTGGCTGCCAGTGCCTCCTGAAAATCTGCGGGGATCTCAGGTTCGGGTTCCTTTTTCACGGGGGTTAGCTCGAGGGTGACGACATCCCCAACGGCCGCGCCTGCGGCTGCGAGTAGCTCGCGACTGACCTGCAACCAATGGCTCAACTGACCATCCGGCTCCAGGGTTGCCTGGAAAAGGTGCCCATTGATCGCGCCTTCGACTGTCGTCCTTCCTCGCCTCGGAAGTTGTTCACTCACTTCTCTTGGCAGCACTACGAACGCCCACGACGTATCATTACCAAGCTTTGTCGGACGAAGAAGCTTTGCTTCGAATCGGGATTTCATCATCACGCCCTCCTCACCGTGGAGTCTAAATTCGCACCTGAAGGCTTATATCAGCGGTTATTGCGCAAGATGAAGAAGTTCAACGCGCCGGCCAGGCAAAGCCACACTAGATATGGAAACAGGATCAAACCGGTGATCACATCAAGCCGCAAGGCCAGAACCACCATTACAGCGACCACAAGCCAAAGCAGCGCGAGGATCACCATGCTGGCGAGAATACGTTGAGCGCCGAAAAACACCGGCGTCCACAGCGTATTCAGTGCAATCTGCGCGGCCCACAAAGCCAGCACTACCTGACTATCAGGTATCTGGGTCAACCGATACCCAGCCCAGGCGAGCAACAGGTAAATAGTCGTCCAGGCGACTGGAAACAGCCAGTTGGGCGGCGTGAAACCGGGTTTGGCGAGAGATTCGTACCACTGGCCCGGTTGGAAAAAAATGCCTGTGCTGGCCGCAGCCCCGCAGGCCAGGAGAAAAATGTAAAAAGTCATCACTATTCCTTTGTGGAGTTCCGTGTCTTGAGTTGCGAAGGCATGTCCGCAGCATTAAGTAGAAGACGCTTTGTGAAGAGAATAGTTTGGGTTTGCGGATGGCATTTTTCTGCTGACCGAAAGTGAGCCAATAATCACGATTTTTCAGCATTACCGAGGTGTGTTTATGAACAACGTCAAAAAGGTGGTCATCGAGGACTGGGAGGGTGATGGCTGCATTCGTATCCCAGATGAGACATTGCAGGAGATGGGAGTCGACGTCGGAGACACCCTCTACCTGATCGAAGAGTATGTGGGTACGACTCGCTGTGTCGTGCTCAGTAAGACCCCACGAGTCGCGGATCGCACGGATGAGCTGGTCAGGTATTGGAGTGAAAACTAGAGTGCCTGGACTATCTGGTCCTCACAATGTCCTTCGCTTATGAGCAAACGAGTAAGGCGGTTTTGCAAAAAAATCTGAAAAACTGACGACCAACTGGTGACTTCTAATCGTAACTATAGGTATTTAATAAGTTTTTTTGAGTTCGTGCTTGACGCCCCAGCAGTAAAAAACGTTTAATTGCGCCGCGGCCCAGATAGCTCAGTCGGTAGAGCAGGGGATTGAAAATCCCCGTGTCGGCGGTTCGATTCCGTCTCTGGGCACCACCTTTCGCTTTCAGGTGGCTCCAACACCACCCGAAACACCTCAAGAAACCCGCCTTGTGCGGGTTTTTTGTTATCTGCGTTTTTTCATTTACTCCGCCGCCTGCGCCCGCAAGCGACGCCCAATCACATCCATCAAGTCACAGCCATCACGCAACGGAATCGCCAGCAGCTTGGAAAAGTCCGACAATACCACCGTATCGCAACCAATCTCTGCGCGAAAGGCGATGTTCTCCAGTACCTGCGTCACCGTGCGAATGCGGTAATCCGCCATGGCTTGCAGAACGTCGAGTGTGGCTTGAGTGTCGATGAGTAGAGAGGCCGGGATCAGGTCGATTCCGGTGAGGGGCATGTATCTTTCCATAGGTGAAAACTCCGATCAGTGCAAAGGTGGACTGTCCCTCATTCGTCGCCAAACAAATGGGTGACAGCTGTACGCAGGTTGGCGAACCGGGATCGGAATCCGGCAGACCCGAAGGTCTCCCGCGCACAGCTGCCATAAAGACAGCTTTGCGAACGTGCAAAAGCACCTGCAAGAAAGCACAGAGCTTTTGCATCCGATCAGTCAGGTCGCCAAACCTGAGTCGCCATTTGGGCGACGGGGCGGACTATAAGCTTCATCGGATCGATGGGCAAGGTGAGGCATTCCGAGCTTTATGTAGGACCTGCGACGATGAAACTTCAGACCTTTCCCATCACTTTGCTGGAAATCCAAACACAGACCTGAGATGGTCATCGCCCGTTGGTTTCCGCCACCGAAGCTATCCTCAATCAACACGCCAGCCGTCGAGATGGACCTCCACCCAATGCAAACCCCAGCCCAACCGCAACGCGCCCTCTGGAAAACCTACCTGCTGTTCCTCGCCCCCATGGTTCTGTCCAATTTCCTGCAATCCATGTCTGGCACCGTCAACAGCATCTACATCGGCCAGATGCTCGGCACCCAGGCGCTGGCAGCCGTGTCCGGCATGTTCCCCATCGTGTTCTTTTTCATCGCCCTGGTCATCGGCCTCGGTGCGGGGGCGGGTGTGTTGATCGGGCAAGCGTGGGGGGCACGGGAGACGCATTTGGTGAAGGCGATTGCCGGGTCGACGTTGTTGTTGGGGTTGTTGATCGGGTTGGTGGCAGCCGTGGTGGGTAGTGTGTTCGCACGGTCTTCCTTGGTGGGGTTGGGGACACCGGGGGATGTGCTGGACGATGCGGTGGCGTATGCCCATGTGATGTTGTGGTTCATGCCGACGCTGTTGGTGTTTGTGTTGTTCACGCAGTTGTTGCGCGGGGTGAGTGATACGTTGTCGCCGTTGTTGGCGCTGGTGGTGTCGACCTGTATCGGCCTGGCACTGACGCCAGCGTTGATTCGTGGGTGGTTGGGCTTGCCGCCGATGGGGATTCAGAGTGCGGCGTTTGCCGGCTTGGCGGGCAACCTGGCGGCGATGGGGTGGCTGGCATGGCGTTTGATTCGCAAGGGCCATCCGTTGGCGCCCGACCGGGAGTTTTTCGCGGCCATGAAGCTGGACATGGCGATCCTCGGCAAGGTGTTGCGCATCGGTTTGCCCACCGGGTTGCAGATGGTGGTGTTGTCGTTGTCGGAGCTGGTGATCCTGGCGCTGGTGAACCAGCACGGTTCCCAGGCGACGGCGGCGTACGGCGCGGTGACGCAGATCGTCAATTACGTGCAGTTCCCGGCGCTGTCGATTGCGATCACAGCGTCGATCCTCGGCGCGCAGGCGATCGGGGCAGGGCGCATCGAGCGGATCGGACCGATCCTGCGCACGGGGTTGATGATCAACGTGTGCCTGACCGGTGGGTTGGTGGTGTTGGGCTATTTGCTGTCGCACTGGTTGCTGGGCTCGTTCCTCACCGAGGACGCGACGCGCAGCATGGCCGAGCACTTGTTGCACATCATGCTCTGGAGCCTGTTGGTGTTCGGCTTCCAGGCGATCATCGGCGGCATCATGCGTGCCAGCGGCACGGTGATGGTGCCGGTGGCGATTTCGATTGTGTGCGTGGTGGGTGTGCAGTTGCCGGTGGCGTATCTGCTGGATGCGCGGTTTGGGTTGCAAGGGGTGTGGATGGCGTTTCCGGTGGCGTATCTGGGGATGCTGGCGTTGCAGACTCTGTACTACAAGCTGGTGTGGCAGCATCAGAAGATTGAGCGGCTGGTGTAGGGAGGCGCCAAGATCGCAGCCTTCGGCAGCTCCTTCATCAGCCTCTGCCAACGTTGATCCATGCCGCGTCGGAGCCTGTGGGAGATTGTTGTCTGAGTACATATCCATTGCTGCGGTAACGGCCACCTATGGTTCCGCTTTTACAGCGGGTAACTTTGAAAAGCGGAACGCCGCCCGGCGCAAAGTAACCAAACGCTCTTGCCCCACCACTCGGTGCCTCGCTTAGGCTCGGCATGCCGTATCGAAGGCATTGCTCCGTGGGTCGCCGCGATGGGCTGTCCCTGGCCCAGCGCGGCTAAACCGGCGTCCTGCCGGTTTACCCACTGCGCAATGCCTGCGTTCGGCCATCGTGGTTTAACGGGGCGCCCACGATCAAAAGCAAAAGCGAGGCGGCCTGACAGACGACCTGACTTTTACGGATACCCCTGGATCCCCTGTAGGAGCGAGCATGCTCCGGGCGGCGTTCCGACGATGGTCGTTAACGATGACGCGGGGCACCAGGTAGCCCCCGGTGCTCTCGGGTTTTTCGCGAGCATGCTCGCTCCTACAGGAGGTATGCGTATGGCTTCCAATCAGGCCGGCCGGTCGGCCGCCTCGCTTTTGATTGCGATCTGGCTTTTGATTTTCTTGCCCCCTCGAGGGTACCCCGAGCCTCAGCGAGGGGCCGAACGCCAGGGGCAAGAGCCCTTGGTTACTTGGGGCCGGGCGGCGTTCCGTTTTTCCAAGTGACTCGCTGTAAAAGCGAAACCGTAAGTGGCCGTTACCGCAGGAATGGATATGTACACCTGAAGGAGAAAAGTCGGCTGTGAGGCCGCCTTCGCCGGCAAGCCTGGCTCCTACAGTGGATCGGTGCAGCCG
>NZ_JBYTEO010000020.1:0-70460 GCF_058791355.1 Pseudomonas sp. EB271-G4-1 | reverse complement strand
TGAGAGATGGGTTGGCTGTGAGGCCGCCTTCGCCGGCAAGCCTGGCTCCTACAGTGGATCGGTGCAGCCGTGAGAGATGGGTTGGCTGTGAGGCCGCCTTCGCCGGCAAGCCTGGCTCCTACAGTGGATCGGTGCAGCCGTGAGAGATGGGTTGGGTGTGAGGGCGCCTTCGCCGGCAAGCCTGGCTCCTACAGTGGATCGGTGCAGCCGTGAGAGATGGATCGGCTGTCAGGCCGTCTTCGCGAGCAGGCTCGCTCCCACAAGGAATTGCGGTTGAGCATTGTCCTCGTGTTCGAGCTTGCTGCCAGTCACCGTCGAACCGACAATTGATGATGTGATGCGAACCGACAGGTGTTGATCGCCCGGGGAGGTTTTCAAATGAATCAGTCATCGCAATCCATCCTGCGGGACCGCATCGACGCCGGTCGACGCCTGGTGGAGCCGTTGCTCCCCTATGCCCATCGCGCCGATGTAATCGTTTTGGCCTTGCCGCGGGGCGGGGTGCCGGTGGCCTATGAAGTGGCCACGGCGCTCGGCGTGCGCCTGGACCTGATGCTGGTGCGCAAGCTGGGTGTTCCGTCCCGCCCGGAGTACGCCATGGGCGCCATTGCCAGTGGCGGTATCGAAATTCGTAATGAACAGGCGTTGCGGGCTCACCCCATTGATAAGGCCGCGTTCGAGGCCGTGGTCGCCCGGGAAACCCGGGAGCTGTTGCGTCGCGAGCAGGTTTACCGAGGCACGCGGGCGCCGGTGCAACTCAAGGACCAGGTGGTAATTCTGATCGACGACGGGTTGGCGACAGGGGCCTCGATGTTGGCGGCAGTGCAAGCGGTGCGTGTGCAGGCGCCGGCGCGCATCGTGGTGGCGGTGCCAGTGGGGCCGGTTGAAACGGTCCAGGCGTTGCGCCGTGAAGTGGATGAGTTGATCTGCCCGATCATACCCGACTGGTTCATGTCGATCGGGCATTGGTACATGGATTTTTCCCAGACGTCGGATGCCGAGGTCATCGGGTTGTTGCAACGGGCGTGGGGAATGTAGGGACGAGTGGTCGCAAATCGGTGCGGCCAGTGGAATAAACGGTCGTTCTTTGCTTTAGTCCTCCTGTTGCTGGCTTGCGTGTGTTCGACACTTGCCCATGAGGGCGCCCCGGCCCGGAGTGTTCCATGAACTCTCGATTCCTGCGTTTTTCGTCCCTGGTTGCCCTGCTTGCGTTGGGCGTTCCTGCGCAGGGTGGCGCTGTTGAATACTCGGATGTGAATGCCAAGGCCAGTACTATCAGGTTCACCTACAACCAGATGGGAACGCGAGCCTTTGGCACATTCAAGGAATTTGTCGGCACCCTTGATTTCGATACCGCCCGCCCCGAGGCAGCTCACGCCCATCTGACCATCGATCTGACCAGCATCGACGCCGGTAGTGAAGACGCCAATACCGAGCTGCTAAAGCCTGCCTGGTTCGACACCGAGCGCTATCCGCAGGCGACCTTCGAATCAACGCGCATCAAGGATTTCGGCAAAGACCGCTACCTGATTACCGGCAATCTGACGCTGCGAGGCCTGACGCGCAAGGTGGATGTGCCGGTTCTGCTCAAGGCCGAGGGCGGTGTCGGGATCTTCGTCGGCGAGCTGACGCTCAAGCGCAATGACTTCAAGATCGGGGAAGGTGAGTGGGCCGACAGTTTTGTTTCCAACGAAATCAATATCCAGTTTCGCATGGTCGCGCCACAGCGCTAGCGAGCGTGCAGGGGTAGTGAACAGTGACGGGAGATGAATATGCCAAAGAAAATCATCGTCGCATTCGACGGCACCTGGAACCTGCCTGATCAGGCTCCGGAGATCGATGGCGACGCCAGCACCAATGTGGTCAAGCTGCATGACGCGATCCTCCCCAGCCACAAGGACGGCACGCCGCAGAAGAAAATCTATGTCGCCGGCGTGGGCACCGACTGGTACGACAAGCTCGAAGGCGGGGCCTTCGGAGTGGGGCTGTCGAAGAAAATCAAGGAAGGTTATGTCGCCCTGGCCAAGCTGTACGAGGAGGGCGACCAGGTGTTCATTTTCGGCTTCAGTCGCGGTGCCTATTCCGCGCGTAGCCTGGTGGGGCTGATCCGCAACGTCGGCTTGCTGACGAAAAAGCACATCGATCGCATTGATGAGGCCTATACCTTGTACCGCACCCGCGATTCGAGCGCGGATACGGAAAACGCCCAGTTCTTTCGCCAGAATTATTCCCGGGAAATCGATATCCATTTCCTGGGTGTCTGGGACACGGTCGGCGCCTTGGGCGTGCCGTTCAAATCGGCCGAGTGGTTCAACCACAAGTACTACGAGTTTCACGACACCGAGCTAAGCGGGATTGTGCGCAATGCCTTCCATGCCGTCGCCATCGACGAGCATCGGGCCAACTACGAATGCACCTTATGGGACCCGATTGCCAAGCCCAATCAAGTGATGGAGCAGGTCTGGTTCTGTGGCGCGCATGCCAACGTGGGTGGCGGTTATGCCGATAACTCGCTGTCGGATATACCCTTGCGCTGGATGGCGAACAAGGCGATGGAGTGCGGACTGGAGCTCAATCCGAAAAAAATCCCCCGGCCGCCGAACGCGCTTCCGGAGATCACCGACTCCTATCAGGACTTCCTGGGGGGCACCTACCGACTGTTGAACGCGCGCTATTTCCGGCCGATCGGCAAGACATGTTTTGGCCAGGAATGCATCGATGACACCGTGCAGCAACGGGTGATCACAGTCAGCAATTATCGGCCGAAAAATCACGTGGATGTCTATCTGGCGGGGGCCTACAAACCCGTGAACAAGATCTGTTGATGGTGCGGTTGCGTGGCGCCCGGTCCACCTTGCATGGTCCGGGCGCCAAGCGCTTCAGTGCTCCACTGTCGGCACCGTAACCGTCTGCCCGAAGGCCGAACGTACGGTTGCGGTCGGGCTCGGTATCGGGAAGGCCGGAACCAGAAACCGGTGGCCAATCCTGGAAGCGCCGCTAGCAACAACGGCCAGCCGGTGACCATCAACGTGTTGGCCAACGACACCGACAGTGGCCAGCGATAGTCGTAGTACTGCCCCGGAAAGAAAAACGCATTGGCGCAGCCGTCAATAAATTTGCATGCGGCCATCGCAAACCTGATGGAAATGGGTGGCTTCGGGAAAGGTCTCGCGCGGTTGCAGGACACGCTCGAAAAAGTGACCTCAGGCATCGCTCGCCCTACCTTGGCCAGCGACTGTTCCAAACGCCGCATTGGGCTCAAAGTCCTGTCGATTCTGCTGAAGGCCTGCGGCACCGCAGGCTCCCACGCGAAGCGTAGATCGGTCAGCCATTCTCCGATACCGGCGCTTAAATCATCGGAGGCAGCTTATCCAGCAGCTTGTCCAGCGTGATCGGGTAGTCGCGCACTCGAATTCCCGTGGCGTTGTACACCGCGTTGGCGATGGCGGCACTGACCCCGCAAATACCCAGTTCGCCAACCCCCTTGGCTTTCATCGGCGAGGACATCGGGTCGGTCTCATCGAGGAAAATCACCTCCTGGTGGGGGATGTCGGCGTGCACCGGCACCTCGTACCCGGCCAGGTCATGATTGACGAAAAAGCCCAGGCGTTTGTCCACCACCAGGTCCTCCATCAGCGCCGCGCCGACGCCCATGGTCATCGCGCCGATCACCTGGCTGCGGGCCGACGTCGGGTTGAGAATGCGCCCGGCCGCGCACACCGCCAGCATTCGGCGCACGCGGGTTTCCCCGGTGGCGCTGTCGACCGCGACTTCAACGAAGTGCGCGCCGAAGGTCGATTGCTGGTACTGCTTGCTCAGCTCGCCGAATTCAATGCTGTCTTCGGCGACGAGTTCGCCCGACTTCGCCGCATCGCGCAACGGCACGCTTTTACCACCCGCGCGCACTTCGCCATCGGCGAATTGCGCTTCGTTGACCTTCACCCCCAGGCGTTGCGCAACGGCCTCACGCAGCTTGACGCAGGCGGCATACACCCCCGCCGTCGAGCAGTTGCCGCCAAACTGCCCACCGGAGCCCGCCGAAACGGGAAAGCTCGAGTCGCCCAGGCGCACGACCACGTTATCCAGGCTGACGCCCAGCATTTCCGCCGCTGTCTGGGCAATGATCGTGTAGCTGCCGGTGCCGATATCGGTCATGTCGGTTTCCACGGTGACGATTCCCTGATCATTCAGACGGACTCGAGCACCGGACTTCACCAGCAGGTTATTGCGAAAGGCCACGGCCACCCCCATGCCGATCAGCCAGCGACCTTCGCGCTGGGTGGCCGGTTGCGTGTGCCGTTGGCCCCAGCCAAAACGCTCGGCACCGGTGCGCAGGCATTCGACCAGGTGGCGCTGGGAAAAGGGCCGATCCGGTTTCGTTGGATCGACCTGGGTGTCATTGAGAATGCGAAATTCCACGGGGTCGAGTTTCAGCTTCTCGGCCATTTCGTCCATGGCAATTTCCAGCGCCATCATGCCCGGCGTTTCACCCGGTGCGCGCATGGCGTTGCCTTCGGGCAGGTCGAGTGTCGACAGGCGCATGGTCACGCGACGATTTTCCCCGGCGTACAGCAGTTTGCTCGGTTGCGCGGCAAGTTCCACCTTGCCGCCTGGCAAGTCACCGGACCAGCCTTCGTGGGCCATGGCGGTGATCTTGCCGTCGCTGCCGGCACCAATGCGGATGCGTTGGATGGTCGCCGGGCGGTGGGTGCAATTGTTGAAGATCAGCGGCCGCGCCAGCGCCACTTTGACCGGTCTGCCGGCCATGCGCGCCCCCAGGGCTGCCAGGAGCGCGTCGGCGCGGATAAACAGTTTGCCGCCGAACCCGCCGCCGATGTACGGCGAGATCAGACGCACATTTTTCTTCGGTATGCCCAGGGTGGTCGCCAGGTCGGCGACCGACCAGTCAATCATCTGGTTCGAAGTCCACAGGGTCAGGCGGTCGCCGTCCCAGGCGGCCATCGAGGCCATGGGTTCCATCATCGCGTGGGCCTGGTCAGGCGTGGTGTAGGTGGCGTCCAGTTGCACCGGTGCCGCCGCGAACGCCGTTTCAAAATCCCCATGCAGGGTGTCTTCCATCTGCTCCTTGGGTTCCACCGCTGAGCCGCGTGAGCTGGCCAGATCGAATGCACCGTCTGTGCTTGTGTAGGTAATCTCCAGCCGTTCTGCGGCGGCGCGGGCCTGTTCGAAGGTTCGGCGACCACCAGGGCCACGGCCTGGTGGTAGTGCTGGATCTCTGGCCCGCCGAGCAACCTGGCGGTGTTGTATTTGCCCTGGCCGAGCTTGCCGGCATTGGCGGCGGTGACGATGGCGATCACCCCGGGCGCCGACTCGGCGGGCGCAAGGTTCATCGTAGCGATGCGCCCCTTGGCAATGCCTGAACCGACCACCACGCCATAGGCCTGGTTCGGCACGGCGTCATGGTGTTCGTAGGCGTAGGGCGCTTGGCCAGTGGTTTTCAGCGGCCCTTCGATGCGCGGGGTGGGCTGGCCGATGACCTTGCCTTGGTCGATGGGGTTGGTGGTGGCCGGGGTGTCGAATTTGATGCCTGGGCCCTCGCTTGCGCCATCACCGAAGCGAGCATGCGCTCGACCAGTGTCAGTTTGAAGGCGTTTTCATGGGTGGGGGTGGCGCCGGCCAGTAGTTGTTCCGAGAGCGCTTTTGCGCCTTTGGCCATCGCTGTTTCAGCGCTCTCCACACGCCACGGCTTGGGCGCGACGCCGCCCAGGGCCACGCGGCCGGAGCTGTCCTTCTGGATCACCGCGGCTACCGAGACCAGGGCGAATGCGTAAGAGGCGCGGTCCCGGACTTTCTGGTAAATGTGCGTGCCGCCAATTGGCGGCGGCAACGTCACGGCGGTAATCAGCTCGTGGGGCGCCAGGGCGGTTTCGATGTTCGGCGTATTACCGGGCAATCGATGCAGGTCGGTGATGGCAATGACGCGTGTCGTGCCATCGGGTCGAACCGTTTCAACCTGGGCATCGAGTGCGCGCATGGCCACGGCCATGTCGCTGGGATGGGTGGCAATGCAGGCATCGCTGACACCGATGATGCCCAGTTGCCGACTGAATCCGCCAATGGCGGCGCAGCCACTGCCGGGCTGGCGCTTGTTGCAGGCCTGATGGGTGTCGTAGAAGTACGGGCAGCGGGTGCGTTGCAGCAGGTTGCCAGCGGTCGTGGCCATGTTGCGCAGCTGGCCCGAGGCGCCAGCGAGCAGGGCGCGCGCGAGTACCGCGTAATCTTTCCTGATGCGCGGGTCGGCGGCCAGGTCGGTGTTCCTGACCAGCGCACCGATTCTCAAGCCACCTTCGGGCGTGGCTTCGATGCGATCCAGTGCCAGATGGTTGACGTCGATCAGTTGCGTCGGCGTCTCGATGTCCAGTTTCATCAGGTCCAACAGGTTGGTGCCGCCCGCAATGAATCGCGAGCCATGGACCTGCGCAGAGAGCGACGCGGCTTCGGCCGGCGACTGCGCACGCAGATAGTTAAAAGGTCTCATGCGCTGGCCTCCGCGACTTCGGTGATCGCCTCGATGATGTTTGAGTACGCACCGCAGCGGCAGATGTTGCCGCTCATGCGTTCCTGGAGTTCGCTGGCGATCAGCCTGGGTGGTTCGGTGAGATTCGGGCTGGCGTGGCTGGGAATGCCATCGCGGATTTCACCCAGCACCGCGACTGCCGAGCAGATTTGCCCCGGCGTGCAATAGCCGCATTGATAGCCGTCGTGCTTGATGAAAGCCGCCTGCATCGGATGCAGCTTGTCCGGCGTTCCGAGCCCCTCGATAGTGGTGACTTTCGCGCCTTCGTGCATTACCGCCAGGGTCAGGCAGGAATTGATGCGCCGGCCGTCGACAATGACCGTGCAGGCGCCGCATTGGCCGTGGTCGCAACCTTTCTTGGAGCCGGTGAGCTGCAGGTGTTCGCGCAACAGGTCGAGCAGGGTGGTGCGGGTGTCAAACTCCATTTCCTGCCGAGCACCGTTCACCCAGATCGACAGTTTGGTCTTGACCGGGTGCGCCGCGTTGGCGGCCGATGCCTGTGCAGAAATGAACGGAGGCAGGATCACGGCCGCTGCGGTTACCACGCCCACGATCAGGAGTTCTCGTCGGGAAATCGTCATGACGTCGAGCATCGGTGCGTTTCCTATGGTTGATTGGCGATTACAGCCCTCATCCATTGACTGACCTGCGCGATCAGGGAAAAGTTTTAGCGGTTTTCAACGGTAGAGTTATGCGTGTGGCTCATGAATCGATCAAGACAGGCGAGTAACGCGGCCCGGCACGCTATGATAGGCAGTCGCGACCATTCCCCGGAGTCAATCCCCGCAATGCCCCAGATCACCCACTACAAAACCCCGTGCCCTGAGTCGGTCAACAGTCAGATCCTGCAGATGGTGGTCGACAACCTGACCGACATCAGCATGGTCGCCATTGCGCCGAGCAACCTGTTGTACAACGTCTACCAGTACGCGATCGGCTACGAAGTGCATCTGTATCTGGAGGCCTTGAACGGGACGAAAGGCATTGAGGTGGAGTTGATCGTCGCCACGGACCTGGACGATCCGGACAAGGTCACAGGGTTCCTGTTGTACCTGCCGGTCAAGGATGATCCCGACGCGTGCAGCGTGGCCTATATGGCGGTGGATGCCGGTCATCGGCGACAAGGGATTGCGCGCAGGATGCTGCGCGAGATGGTCGGTCGTTACCCGCATGCCGAACTGGCGTGCGCAGTGGCGAAGGTGCCGTACTTCGAGTCGATTGGCTTCGAGGTGGTGGGCGTGCGAGCCACCCAGGTGCTGATGAACACCCGTGATCATGGCAGCGACGGCTTGAGGGCGCTGCTGGATGTGGCGCCCATCTATAGCTCACTGGAGGTGCGGCAGATTCACACCTATCTGCTGCAAAAGCACGGCAAGCGGGCGATGCTCGATGCTGAGAAACAACGTGACCGGCATCTGGACCAGCTGACGCGCAAGGCCAACGAGTTTGTCCGCGAGCGATTGGAAAAACGCGTTTAACTTGTAGGCGCGAGCATGTCGAATCGTCGCACCGTCGCGATGGTCGTTAACGATAACGCTATAAGACTGACACCCCGCGGCGAGCTCAGGTTTTTCGCGAGCATGCTCGCTCCAACAGGGGGATCTGCGATGGGTATAAGAATGCACAAAGCCCGGCCAGGTGCCGGGCTTTTTCAGGTGTGGTTTTCGCGCAGTTAAAAAAGAGCCTCAAAGCTCTTTGATGGGGAGAAGTAGAGCCCTTGAGGCTCAAGATGCGCATGAAGCAGGCGGTGAGCTTGATAGGGGTTCAGTGCACTCACCACCTACGCAACGGCTTGGACAAGCAAGCGATTGCGCAACTCCATCGTAGGAAGATGGGGGGGCGGTCTCAAGTACCACTAGTCGAATCCCCCCACAAGTGTCAGCTTCTGCGATTGTGCTTCCCGGGCCAACCGGCCTGGTTCAGGGCCTCGAGCAGCGTTTCGGCATCCAGCCCCGGCACCGCATGGCCGTTACCTTCCGTCGTTTCGGCTGCGAGCAAGGCGTTGATGATGGCTTCTTCGACAACCTCGGTGGCCGCCAGGAACAATTCGCTGATGTGATCGTTATTGACCATGCTCAGGTTATCGCAGGTTGGCGCTTTTTTACTCTCGTAAGCCGCTGGCGGCACATGCTGGTTGCCGGTGGCGAACGCGATGAAGATGTCGCCGCTGTGGTCTTCATTGCCGCCACCGGTGCGGGCCAGGCCGAGGCTGGCGCGTTGGGCCAGGCGGGTGCATTGGTGCGGCAGCAAGGGCGCGTCGGTGGCCAGGCACACCACGATCGAGCCCATGCCCGGGTGCGGCAGTGCAGCCTTGAGAAAGGGTGAGTCGACCTGTTCCATGTAGCGCCCGACCGGGTAGCCATCGACGCGCAACTCATTGCGAATGCCATGGTTGGCCTGGACGATCGCGCCCACCGTCCAGCCACCCTGGGCACTGCTCAAGCGTCGCGAAGCGGTGCCGATGCCGCCCTTGAACTCGTGGCAGATCATGCCGCTGCCACCGCCGACATTGCCTTCGGCCACAGGGCCGCCGACCGCCGCGTGCAGGGCTTGGGCGACATGCTCGGGCTTCACGTGGAAGCCGTTGATGTCATTGAGCAAGCCGTCGTAGGTCTCCAGCACCACCGGCATGTTCCAGTAGAGCCGCCCGTCGTCAGGTTGCTGCTCACGGTCCAGCACGATCAAGGCATCGCGCACCACGCCCAGGCTATGGGTGTTGGTAAAGGCGATCGGGCTGGTCAACAGACCCGCTTCGCGAATCCACTCAAGGCCCGTGGCATCGCCGTTGCCATTGAGCACATGGACCCCGGCAAAACACGGTTGCTGGCTGGTGGAACCGGCACGGGGTTCGATCACGGTCACCCCGGTGACGATATCGCGGCCCTTGGCGGAGCGACCGCGTACATCGCTATGACCGACCCGCACGCCAGGTACGTCGGTGATCGCGTTGAGGGGACCGGGCTGCAGCTGGCCAAACTGGATGTTGAGATCGCGGGCACGTGGTTTCATGGGGGTTCTCATCTTCAAGGTAATGACAAAAAGGTAATCGTTCGGGCGCGGAACCTGTGGGAGCGAGCCTGCTCGCGAATGCGGTGCATCAGGCAAGGTTGATGTCGACTGACACTCCGCTTTCGCGAGCAGGCTCGCTCCCACAAGGGATTGGCGGTGGTGCAGCTACTGGCCGTTCTTGACCTTGCTCCAGATCCGCGTGCGCACACGCTCGGTGGCCGGCGGCAAGGGTTGCAGGGTGAACAACGTGGCCATGGCTTCGGCCGACGGATAAACAGCCGGGTTGGTCCGCGTCGCTTCGGCCACCAGCGCTGTCGCGTTACGGTTGCCGTTGGGGTAGTTGAGGTGATTACTGACCGGGGCGATGACCTCGGCGCGCATCAGGTAGTCGATGAAGGCCAGGCCTTGTTGCGGATGCGGTGCGTCCTTGAGCAACACCAGCGTGTCGAACCACACCGGTGCGCCTTCCTTGGGCAAGCTGTAGGCGATCTTCACGCCGTTGCCGGCCTGCTCGGCGGTGGCCTTGGCTTCGAGCATGGCGCCGGACCAACCCACTGCCACGCAGATGTTGCCGTTGGACAGATCACTGATGAACTTCGACGAATTGAAGTAGGCGATATGTGGCCGCAGCTTGAGCAGCAGCGCTTCTGCCTTTTTGTAGTCTTCAGGGTTAGTGCTGTTGGGCGGCAGGCCCAGGTAGTGCAGGGCGACCGGCAGCATTTCCGCGGGCGAGTCGAGCATCGCCACCCCGCATTCGCCAAGTTTGGCCAGGTTCTCTTCCTTGAACACCAGGTCCCAGGAATCCACCGGCGCCTTGTCGCCCAGCATGGCGCGCACTTTGTCCACGTTATAGCCGATGCCGTTGGTGCCCCACAGATACGGCACGGCGTACTGGTTGCCCGGATCGTTGTTGGCCAGTTTCGCCAGCAGATCGGTGTCCATATTGTTGAAATCGGGCATCTCGGCGCGGGGCAGAGGGGCGAGCGCGCCCGCCTTGATCAGGGTTGGCAGGCTGAAGTTGCTGGCCACGACGACGTCGTAGCCGCTGCGGCTGGTGAGCAGTTTGCCTTCGAGGACTTCGGCACTGTCGAAGGTGTCGTAGACCGGCTGGATACCGGTGTCCCGCTTGAAGTCATGCAGGGTATTGGGGCCGATGTAGTCGTACCAGTTGTACACGTGCACGGTAGGGCCATCGGCAGCAACCGCTGATAGCGAAGCCACCAGACAGGCGCCCAGCCCCAGATTGAAATACGAGCGGTGACCACTCATGATGCGGCACTCCTGGCCTGCTGCAGGCCGGTGATGATCAGGAGCTTGCAGCGTATCGACCGGGGTGGCCGTTACCCATTCCCATGATGGGTTACTCAAAAGGGGTAGTGCGTGGACGCGTTGTTGAAAGAGTTACCGCTGCACCAGGGATTGGCGCGGGTATTTGGCGTGTTGGGCCAGGACGCATTCTGGCGTGCGCTGGTCGACACCCTGCGCTTGCTGGTGCCGCTGGACAACGCCTTGGTCGCGGTGATGCGACCGGGACGGGTGCCGCGCCTGCTGATCGATTTCGACTCCAGGGGTAGCGGAGATGAGCATGAAGAACTGGCGGACTACAGCGCCGGCATGTACCTGCTCGATCCGTTTTACCTGGCCGTCTGCGCCGGCATCGCCGATGGCTTGCACAGCCTCGACTCGGTGGCGCCGGACCAGTTTCAGCAAAGCGAGTACTACCTGAGCTACTTTCGCACGGTGGTAGGCGGGGACGAACTGCAGTTCATGGTCAACGTCGACGGCGCCGTCCTCGGTTTGTCCCTGGGACGTGCGACACGCTTCACGCTGCAAGAGCAGGGACGCCTGCTGTGCGTACGCGACTGGGTGCTGGCGGCGATGCGTCGGCACCTGCAATTGCTACCGCCGGAAGGCCCGACGGTCGAAGCCGTAGCCGGGGACCTGGCGGCCTTGCTCGATCGCTTCGATGCACGTTTGTCGGTGCGCGAAATCGAAACCGCACGCCTGATTCTCCAGGGTTTCTCCAGCAAGGCCATCGCCCAGCGGATGGGAATTTCCCCGGAGACGGTGAAGGTGCATCGGCGCAATCTCTATCACAAGCTCAACGTGAACGGGCATGGGGAGTTGTTTGCTTTGGTGCTCAATCCGCCAGGGTAAACACCAACGCCTTCAACCCACACTCGATATCGGCATCCGGAAACTCCGGCGGATTGTCCAGGCGCTGCTCGAACCGCAGGCTCGGGGCTTCACGGGTGACGCCATCGATTAGGAAGTCCGCACCGAAGGCCGGGTCGTTCATGCACGCGAGCACCGTGCCCTCGGGGCTGAGCAGTTCCGGCAGGCGACGCAGTACCCGCTGGTAGTCCTTGGTCAGCAGGAAGCTGCCTTTCTGGAACGACGGCGGGTCGATGATCACCAGGTCATACGGACCCTTACCGATCACCTTGCCCCAAGACTTGAAGAGGTCGTGGCCGAGAAAAGTTACCTTGCCCAGGTCATGCCCGTTGAGCCGGTGATTGTCACGCCCGCGGCTCAGGGCCGGGCTGGACATGTCCAGGTTGACCACGTGGGTCGCGCCGCCCTCGATGGCCGCCACCGAGAAACCGCAGGTGTAGGCGAACAGGTTCAACACGCGCTTGCCCTGGGCATTGGCGCGCACCCAATCGCGGCCGTAGCGCATGTCGAAGAAAAGCCCGGTGTTCTGTTTACGCCCCAGGTCCACCCGGTACTTCAAGCCGCCTTCGACAATCGTCAGCTCGTCGATTTCTTCCCCGAGCAACCATTCGGTAGTGCTTTGCAGCAGGTAGCGGTGTTGCAGCAGCAGGGTGTGGGCGCCGGATTGCGTCCATGTCGCTGACTGGGTGATCTGCAGCAGCAGAGCTTTCAACGCCTCCAACTGCGCCGCTTCCGGCTCCTTGAACAGCGACACCAGCACTACGCCCTGCAACCAGTCGACGGTCACTTGCTCCAGCCCTGGCCAGCAGCGGCCGCGGCCGTGGAACAGGCGGCGGGTTTCCGCAGGTGCCGTTGCCAGGGCAGTCAGTAGATGGTCGTGGAGGGTGGTCAGCGCTTCTGAATTCATCGGGTCGGGTCGGCGATTTGAGGGGGCGGTATTTTAACCAAAATTGTGGCGAATGGATGGGTGCGTAATCAACGTGGGGTCCTATGGTGCGGCAACCCACAACTTCAGGCTGATTGATATTGCTTGACTTTTCATAAAGGTAAAAATAGGTGGCGGTATCAAATATTTAGATACAATAACAGAGTTGCTGTCATTGAGGGGGAGTTCAAACTGCGTAACAAACCAGTTCGCGGCATTAAAAAATCTGCATAAATTGACGGTGGAAATAAATAGCATGTTCCCTTCTCGCAGTTCTTCCAGCTCCGCAAACATTCAAAGTGTTCAAGCTAAAACTAACGAAACAGTCTCTACGAAAGCAGTGCCGGAAGAAAATTTTTGCTCTTCTTTTTCTGAAGCCAAAGGGGATCGTATATTAGGTCTGCCTTCGGTTACCAGCAAGGAACATCCCGCATGGACGCCAGCCCGTCTGCTGGAAAACCTGAGGGTCGCGTTTAACATAATGGCCGAACAGCCTGAAGCCTATGATTTTGAAGGCACGCCAGTCTCAAAGGTAAACGACAAGCCAGATACGATACTTGATGTGGAGGACACGCTGGTTATCGTCGTGAAGGAAGAACAACGACGTAAGAAATCAGGCAGGGATGAAACGGTTGGAAGTGAAAATATCAAAGCTGACAAAACTGCTTTGTCGGATGTAACATCCACTGCCTCCGTGGAGGGTGTTATAGCATTTGTTTCTGGAGTTTTTGATTATATTGTTGAGCTGGAAGAGAAAGGCAAAGAGGGCGGAGGTACTAATAAAGATTGTTCCGAACTTTCAGATAAAAGCTTGGATGAATTATTTTCAGATTTAAGCAGGCATCCTCGTTACGCCCACGCATTCGGCCTGCTCGAAACAGAAAAAATTCAGGGAAAGTTTTCTGGAGGAGAGGCGTGGCGACGGATTCACGAGTCTGCCACCTATCTCTTTTCTAATAAAAGTAAAAGTATGATTGATGAGTTTGTTCAGCAAAAAAGTGGCGGTGGGCCAACAGCCTACCTGCACATTTTTCTGGATGATATTGAGATGGGAAGTGTGGTTGGTAATAAGGATTTAAAAGCAGGCGGAATAACGGCTGAGGAGTTGCGACATTTGTATCGATGCAGAGCGCAATTGGGCGATTCTGTCAAGTTTTATAAAAATAATAAAACAGTTTCCGCTCCGTGGGAACAGGATCCGAAGTTGTGGAGTGACAAACTATTTTCTACCGACTCAACTCCCACCTCTTCACCACAAGGAACCGATGATACTTCAAGAACTGGTAATCAAGAAGTGCCGCTATATGGACGTTTTGTACAGCCGCCTACTACAAATTTAGAACCAGTTGACGCATCGGTTTCGCCAATGTTGACAGGTTTGTTCTACGAGATGTTTCGTGATTTTAACCTAGGGGGAATTGAAGCTGAAAAGATGGTGGGTAGTCCCGAAGAGATTAACAAGTTGTATCAGGAGTCAGGGGTGGCGCCTATTATTTCTCAGGAAGAATTTGCGGCTATTAGAGCCTATACCCTAGGGTTCGATAAACATATCAATCCGAATTTGGGCAAGGTGAATCCATTCGAGAAGCGTAAAAATACATTCATAACCTACATAGCGTCCGGTTTGGATAAACTCAAGGGGGCGGGCTATAGGTATCCACTCAAAGAGACTGTCATTGAGAAATTATTTGATAAGAGTCCTGCGCTTAAAGTTAAGTTTCGTGATGAGAGCATTTTGACAGAGCTTATGGTGCCGATACCGCAAATTCCTGATTTTCATGTGGAAAAAGAAGCGGTGTCCGGTCAAATATTTTATGTGACGAAAAATGACGAAGATAAATATGAGCTAGTCCGCAAGGATAATGGAAGAAGGTACAACCTGAAAGGTGTTTTCTCATATGTCATCCTTCCAGATGAACCTGATCGTATTTATTGTGGTATGAACAATGGCCAACAGAATTCGAAAGGAGAGCTAAATGAATATCGACATCATAACCCCTACTATGTTGAAGGCCACAGCTCGCTAGCCCAAGGTAAGGATGTACTTTATGCGGGAGATTTTTTGTTTGAAGATGGACAGCTAAAGCTCTGGACTAATGGCAGCGGTCATTATAAACCGATCGCTGAGCGTCGTTTTGGAAATTTAACTGAAGCGGTTAAGCGCATACTTCCTGAGGAGCTATTTAAGGATCATGATGAGTTGACTGAAGTTGAAACGAAGACGCTAAATGCGTATATACAGATCTCGGAGGCAGAGGAGCGTCGTTTGAAAGAGTGTTACTCCAATTCGAGTGATGCCGATACCGACTCGGATTCGGATTCGGATTCGGATGGCAACGATTTGAGTATCTTTAATAAGATTCAGGCGAAAAACGGTCGGCCTCAATTGCCAGGAAATCCGGGTTTGAAAGGCGGCGGGCCGGCACAACACATTACACAAGAAGAAGTTTGCGCTCCCATTGCCAACGCTCTTGACAAGAAACCCGGTGAAGACGGTCCAGACAAAGGCGGAGCCGGTGCGGTCGCTGGCGCGTTATCGGGAGCAATCCGATCTGGGGCAACATCTGACAGTGATAGCGAGGATGAGACAAAGCCAGACAGGCCATCCGGTTCGGCCAATGCAATCATCCCTCCCACTGCACCGGGGAGTAACCCTGCAGGTACTGTTGGTTCATCTAGCGCCGAATTACAAAAAAAGTTGAACATTGCTTTGAATTCAGGTGGGCAAATCAAGGCAATACAAATTGGACGCATGCTGGAGTTTACTAGTCTGCTTGCAAAGGCCTCGCCTGCGGTACAAGCCACAGCAATAAATTCTGAGGTTTTTAATCAGTCAAGTGAACTGTTAAAGATTCCGGGCTATTATTTTAATACTCGCTTTCCATCCCAGGGCGCAGCACAGGTGCCTGCGCAAATAAAAGATAGCTTGATGCAGTCACTAGCTAATTGTGTGCGCGCTGGGACGATGGGTGAACAAGCAGCGCGGAATATTCTTCCTCCTGATTATCTAAGAATATTCGATGTTAAAGTCGAGACTGTTAACATATTTGCCGATATTAATAAAGAGGTGCATGCCACTGCGGCAATCAATTTGCTGATAGGTACTGCTGATCAGCGAAGAGTAAAAATTGCAGCTGATAATTCTGATATCGCTGTTAGAGGTGCCGAAAAAGAGCGGGTAAAAAGAAGAGTTTATCAGGGGGCTGCTGAACTGAAGAAGTATTCGGTTGATGCAGGTGCCCGAGATTATAAAAATTTCTTGAATGAACGTGTTCAGGAAGAAAGGGAACGACAAAATATGCTAAGGCAGAGTCAAGCGGAGAAACAGGAGAAGTATGAAAAAAACCGCGCAGACAGGGGCGCTGAATGGTCCAGACAACTTAATGGAATTGCGCTCTCTGAAACCGATAAGGCAAAGTTGAATCATGCAAATCGTAAACAGGAACAAGAAGATAGCTGGCGTAGCGTGCAATTGTCTAAAAAAACGGGTGAGTTAACCAGGGGGCGATACGATAGCACTACAAGTTTTGACTCCGGTATAAACTCTCCTGGAACGTTAAGTCGTTCATCTAGCCGGTCTTCAATTACATCTGAAGTCACCCGGGAAATATCAAATATGAGGGGGCAGCTCAACCCAGGCACAGAAAACAATATTTCGGCTCCGACAACCGGTTTTTCTCATGAAGAATGGCCGAGTAACAGAAGTACTGAAAAGGCGCAGAGCATACTTAATGTCTTGGAGGGGCGTGTGGCTAGCAGGGATCGTTTTGTAGAGCATGAAATTGAAAGTATCAAAAATACATTAAACTCGTTACCCGGCTGTAAGTAAGTTATTTGGGCGATGTGTGGATGGGCCTTGGAGAAGAATGCCTGGCCCACCTCACCTAATGTTGCAGCACGGCGTCCTGATCTGATGGCGAGGGTAATGGGCGGAGAAAACACTTGGCGCATTACCTGCGCAGTTATCACGATTAATTTAACTTTACGTGAGGATTTGGCGATCTGTCGGCTCACATAATTGCTCCATCGATCAACCGTCGGGAGCCGACCATGCCGTGCCCACCTGTTTCATCTCATCCGCGCTGGCTGCGCCTGACCCACTGGCTCAACGCACTCGCCGTGTTGGTCATGGTCACCAGTGGTTGGCGCATCTACAACGCTTCCCCGCTTTACGATTTCAGTTTTCCCAAAGGCATCACCCTCGGCGGTTGGCTGGGCGGCGCCCTGCAATGGCACTTCGCGGCGATGTGGTTCCTGGCCGTCAACGGCCTCGTCTACCTGGCCTGCAACCTGTTCAGCGGGCGCCTGAAGCGGCGCTTTTTCCCGGTCTCGCCCAAAGGCGTGCTGCATGACTTCTGGGCCGCGTTGCGCGGCAAGCTGGGACATGCCGACCTGAATCATTACAACCAGGTGCAACGGCTGGCGTACCTGTTCGTGATGGTCGATATCACGCTGCTGGTGATCTCCGGGCTGGTGCTGTGGAAGTCGGTGCAGTTCCCGCTGTTGCGTGAATTGCTCTGGGGCTACGAAGGTGCGCGCCATGTACATTTCATCGCGATGGCACTGTTGGTGGCGTTCGTCGCGGTCCACCTGGTGATGGTGGCACTGGTTCCCAAAACACTGTTGGCCATGATTGTCGGTCGCAAGGAGCCCATATGAAAAAGCCCATTCAAGACGCCGGGCTGGATGAGTCATCCATCCTGACCGACGCCCGTAAAATCCTCGCCCCGCAGATCGAAGACCGCTCGCGCCGCTCGTTCCTGCTGCGTGGCCTGACACTCGGCGGCGTGGCCATGTTGTCCGGTTGCAACCTCACCGACAACGACAGCGTCGAGACCGCGTTGTCCGCCATGTCGCGCTTCAACGACCGGGTGCAAGGCTGGCTGTTCAACCCCAATGCCATGGCGCCGACCTACCCGGCGTCGATGATCACCCGGCCATTTCCGTTCAATGCCTTCTACGGCATCGATGAAGCGCCGACGGTGGAGGAGGAGAGCTATCGGCTGGAGGTCACCGGCCTGGTGGCGGACAAGCGCACCTGGCGGCTCGAAGAGTTGCGCGCCATGGCGCAAACCGAGCAGATCACCCGGCATATCTGCGTCGAAGGCTGGAGCGCGATCGGTCGTTGGGGCGGTGTGCGCTTCAGCGATTTCCTGAAACGGGTCGGGGCCGATACAGACGCCAAATACGTCGGTTTCAAGTGCGCCGACGATTACTACACCAGCATCGACATGGCCACCGCACTGCATGCGCAAACCCTGTTGACGCTGACCTATGATGGCGCTGTGCTACCGCGCGAATACGGCTTCCCGATGAAACTGCGCATGCCCACCAAGCTCGGCTACAAGAATCCCAAGCACATCCAGGCGATTTTCGTCAGCAACACCTACAGCGGCGGCTACTGGGAAGACCAGGGCTACAACTGGTTCGGTGGCAGCTGACGCAACCCCGGCAATTCCCCCGTCCACACCCCATGCATCAAGGAGTTTCACCATGAAAAAGTTGACCACTGTTGTTCTGTCCATGTGCCTGGCCATCGGCGCTGCCAGTGTTTTTGCTGGCGATACGATGAGCAAGGACAGCATGAGCAAAGACTCGATGTCCAAGGACGCCATGCATAAGGACGTCATGAAAAAGGATTCGATGGCCAAGGACACGATGAGCAAGGACACCATGTCCAAGGATGCCATGAGCAAGGACAGCATGAAGAAAGACGCCATGTCCAAGGACGCTATGAAAAAAGACCCGATGTCCCGGTAAACGTCTTGCAAACACCGATTTCGTCGTCTGTTTGTATCAAAAATGAATTTCCGCAGAGACTGCCGCTCATACCTGTAGGTAGCGGATTTCAAGCCCGCATATAAACTGGTGTGATCAGGGAGCGGCAAGGTCATGAGTCGAGAATCGACAGCGGGCGGACAGCTTCATGGCGGGTTGATTCTGGTGGTTGAGGACGACCCGCTGATCCTGGAGTTTCTTTGCGAAATTCTTCAAGAGGAAGGCTATGTAGTGCAAGCGCAAACCAGCGCGGACGCCGCATCGGAGTATTTGCAGAGCCACGCACCCGAAGTCGGGATGCTTCTCACGGACATCACCATGCCGGGAACGCTCAACGGCGCGGACCTGGCCAATCTGTTCGGAGATCGTTGGCCGGACAAACCGATCATGATCATGTCCGGCTTCGAAACCCCTGCAACTTCCGGGGTCCGGCATAATGTCTCGTTTATCAAGAAACCCTGGGCGGTGGGTCAATTGCTTGATTGCGTGGACGGCGCACTGAAATCACGCCGTCCGCTGTAGGAGCTGCCACAGCCTCGGGCCGCGTTCGGACGATCTCTCGATCTTGAAAATCGCGGCCTGCGACAGTTCGTTCGATCGTGTACATTTCTCGGGGCATCCCATCAGATCCTTGAGATAGGAAGGACCCTTTGTCTGCTCCCGAATCCGTCTTGAACGTTCCTTACCGTGCCTTCCTGTTCGACATGGACGGTACCATCCTTACGTCAATTGCCGCCGCCGAGCGCGTCTGGGCTGCTTGGGCCGTGCGTCACGGCGTCGATGTCGAGACCTTCCTGCCGACCATTCACGGTGCCCGCGCCATCGACACCATCAATCGCCTGGCATTGCCCGGAGTCGATGCCCAGGCCGAAGCGGCGTGGATCACCGAAGCGGAAATCGAGGATGTCGGGGGTGTTGAAGAAGTGGCGGGCGCGGCGCGCTTTCTCCAGTCTTTGCCAGCCGATCAATGGGCCATCGTGACCTCCGCCCCGAGGGCGCTCGCGTTGCGGCGGATGGCAGCCGCAGGGATTCCGGAGCCGGCTGTGCTGGTCACTGCCGAAGATGTCGCCGCTGGCAAACCTGACCCGGCCGGTTATCGATTGGCTGCGCAGCGGCTGGGTGTAGAAATATCGGATTGCCTGGTTTTCGAAGATGCAACGGTAGGCATTCTCGCAGCCGAGGCGGCGGGGGCGGATTTACTGATTGTCACGGCGACACATGAGCAGCCGATTGTGACCGCACACGCCACGTTGGCAAGTTATGACGAGGTCGTTGCTCGCCTAGACGCCCACGGCGTGATTCGACTTCGCACGATCCACTGTGGGAGCGAGCCTGCTCGCGAACGCTGACTTCCAGCCGACATAAACGTTGCCTGGCACTGCGCTTTCGCGAGCAGGCTCGCTCCCACAGTGGGGGGTGTGTCTCAGTAGAGTTTCGGAATCAATCGCCAGCTCCGGGCGCAATAAGCCTCATATTCACTGCCAAATTGCGCCCGTAACAATGCTTCCTCGGCATGAATCCGCGCGATCAGCGGAATCACGGTCAGCGCGGCCAGCAGCAACCCGACCCCCGAACGAAACGCCAGCGCCCAGCCCACGGCAATCACCAACATCCCCAGGTAACTGGGGTTGCGCAAGCGACGATAAATCCCGTCGGTCACCAGGCGATGGCCAGGCTGGATCGCCACCAGCCCACTGAAGCGTTTGCCGAGCACGAACACCGGCCACATTCGCAGCACGCCGCCGATGATGAAGAGCAGCGCCCCGAGCCAACGCACGCCTTCGCCACCGAAGGTCCAGAAGTCGATGCGGTCGGTGTAGGCCGGGAAAAACCCACTCAATAACCCGATCACTCCGAACGCTGGCAGTACCCAGCGATTGGCCCTGTCCTCGCGCTCACCGGAACTCAGGTTGACCTCGGTAAACAGCGAAGCGATGGCCATGACCAGCGTCGCCAGGGCAACCACCACCAAGGCGGTATGGGAAAAAAACGCCGCGAAGCCGCCCAGCCCCCAAATTGCCAGCAAGAGGTAGGCGAGGGTGGAGACGATGGCGAAAAACGCCAGTTTGGCCGAGATTTTCATAGGCAATACCCCCGACACTCCCAGTGTAGCGCCGACCGTTCCCACGCGGAGCAGGGGAACGATCATCATTGTGCCGCTGATCGCGCATTGCGCCTGATCACCTGCGGTGGTTGCCCGAATGTTCGAAGGAATGCTTCGCGCATGCGCCGAGGATCGATAAACCCGCTTTCCAAGGCAATCTGCTCGAGTGTCAGGCGACCACCCTCAAGCATCTGCCGTGCCGCCTCCAGGCGCAGGTTCTCGATGGCCTTGGCGGGCGACTGACCGGTTTCGGTACGGAACGCACGGCTGAATTGCCGCGAGCTGAGGCTCGCCACTTGCGCCAGTTGTTCCACCGATAAGGTCTGCGCCAGGTGCTCCCGAGCGTAGGCGAGGACGGTCTGGATGCGGTCGGATTTCGGCGCCAGTTCCAGCAGCGCCGAGTGCTGTGATTGCCCGCCGGCACGGCGGTGGTACATCACCAGTTTCTGCGCTACGGCACGTGCGAGTTCGGCGCCGTGATCCTTTTCGACCATGGCCAGCGCCAGGTCGATGCCGGCGGTCATGCCGGCGGAGGTCCAGATCGCGCCGTCGATCACGTAGATTCGATCGGGTTCAACCTTGATCGATGGAAAGCGTTCTTGCAGTTGCCGTGCATAAGCCCAATGCGTGGTAGCCCGCCGGCCCTCAAGCAATCCGGCCTGGGCCATGACAAAGGCTCCAGAGCAAATCGACGCGGTACGGCGGGCGGTCCTGGCACTGGCACGCACGTAGTCGAGTACACCCTCGGGCGCCTGCTCGAGGATGGTGTCGCCGCCCACCACGATCACCGTATCGAACACCCGCTCGTCGAACGCCTCGGTGCCAACATTCAAGCCACCAGAAGCGCGCAAGGTGCGGCCGTCTTCGGACAGTACACGCACGTCATACAGGGCTTGCCCAGCACTGAAATTGGCATATTCGAATACCGGCATGGCAGCCAGCGCCATGGACTGGAAACCCTCGAACACCACAAACGCCACGCTGATCATCGCCCAATCCTCAAAACAGATGTCCTAAAAACGTAGGTTAAACGTCATTTGCGACGGACACGAGTCCCTTTATAACAGTTCCTGACTGGCGATTGTCTCGCCTCACTGTGAAGGAAAATGAACATGGCTCTCTCCTCCAAAGGCACTGCACTGGTCACTGGCGCCTCTTCGGGCATCGGCGCGGTGTATGCCGACCGTCTCGCCCGGCAGGGTTACGACCTGATCCTGGTCGCGCGCAGTCAGGCAAAACTCATCACGCTGGCCAACCGGCTGAGCGACCAGACCGGCCGTAATGTGGAAGTGGTCGCCGCGGATCTGAAAGACAAGGCCGACTTGTTGCGGGTCGAACAGATACTGCGAAGTGACGCGAGCATCACGTTGTTGGTCAACAACGCTGGAGTTGGCGCGGTCATGCCGTTGCTCGGCAGCCCCGTGGATGACATGGAAGACATGATCAGCCTCAACATCACCGCGCTGACACGCCTGGCCTATGCGACGATACCGGGCTTCGTCGAACGCGGTGCCGGGACCGTGATCAACATTTCGTCGATCGTCGCCATCGCCCCGGAAATCCTCAATGGTGTGTATGGCGGGACCAAGGCATTTGTCCTGGGCCTGAGCCAATCGATGCACCGGGAACTGGCGGATAAAGGCATTCGTATCCAGGCCGTGCTGCCAGGCGCGACCGCCACCGACTTCTGGAGCGAGGCCGGCAACCCGGTGGAGAATTTGCCGCAGGAGATTGTGATGTCCGCCGAAGAAATGGTCGATGCCGCACTGGTGGGGCTGGAGAAGGGGGAAGTGGTGACCATTCCGGGATTACACGACGGGGAGCAGTGGGATCGCTACGAAGCGCAGCGCCAAGTGCTGTCCGGGCTGTTCGGCAATTCCACGGCAGCAGCGCGTTATCGATAGCTTGACTGTGCTCTTTTGGTCCCCATCGCGGGCAAGTCCGCGATGGGGCCATCAACAACACCGCGCTACATAGATCATTACTGACATTACTGGCCAGCCGGAACGCCTTCCTGGACAAGAATTGCGCGAGCCAGGTCTTCGTCGCTGGCGCTGTTGAGGTCAGGATGCTGTTGGCGAATCCGCTGCAGTACCTGCTCCAGATAAACGCCACGAATCGCGCCGCCACTGGCCACGAAGCTGGAGGCGTCATCCCGGGCGGGAATCATCAGTTTGTCATCCTTGAACGTCGAATACAGCGAGGCGGAAACCCCGGCCGACGTGGCGACATCCTTTGCATCCACATCGGCCATCGCGGAGCCGACAGGTAAGCACAGCAAAAGGGAAGAAATGATAATCAGACGGCGCATGACGGTGTCCTCTGAAGACGTGAAGCAAAAAGGAAGTCTCTCACCCTTTAGGATGCATGGCGGTCGTCAGGAGTTCCCCTGGCAGGTTTTCAGCGCGAAAACCGGTTGCGATAATCCCGCGGCGAAACCCCGAGGTTGCGTTGGAAGGTCAGGCGCATGCGCTCTTCATCCCCGAAGCCGCACAACCGGGAAATCTGATCGATGTTGCGCTCCGAATCCTCCAGCAAGCGTCGCGCAGCTTCCACGCGCAGCACTTCCACGGCCTTGGCCGGCGTGCGGCCGGTCTTGAGTTTGTAGACCCGGGCAAAGTTGCGCGGGCTCATTTGAACCTGTTGGGCGAGTGTCTCGACGGTGAGGTTGGCGCCAGACAGGTTCTGCGTGATCCACAAATGCAAGTCGTCGAAGGCCGCACCTTCGCTGGTTTGCGATTGCAGCAACTGGCTGTACTGGGCCTGGCCACCGGGGCGCTTGAGGAACACCACCATTTCCCGCGCCGTCAGCAGTGCCAGTTCTCTTCCGCAATCTTCTTCGACCAACGCCAGTGCCAGGTCGATTCCGGCGCTGACCCCGGCAGAAGTCCAGACTGAACCTTGCTGGACGAAGATCGCATCATTGTCGACTTCGATGGATGGATGGCGCTCCTTGAGCAGGCCGCACATCGCCCAATGGGTGGCGGCGCGCCGACCTTCGAGCAATCCGGCCTCGGCCAGCAGGAACGTACCGCTGCACACCGACGCGGTGCGCCTGGCTTTGGTGGACGCCTGTTTGAGCCAGTCGACCAGGCCCAGGGTGTTGTTCATCGCCAGGATAATCGCCGGGGCACCGGGAACGATCAGCGTGTCGATCGTCTGGTCATCGAAGGTGCTCAAGGGCACGGTGTCGACGGCCAGGCCCTCTGCGGTGTGGATCAGGCCGCCGTTCAGGCTGGCGGTCTGCAGGGTGTAGCCGGGCAGATTGCTGCTGTTGAGGTAGCGCGAGGCCGCCCAGAACACGGTTTGTGCGCCGGTCAGGTCGAGCAGGCCCATTTCGGGGTAGGCGAGGAAGACAATCAGGCGCGGTTGGTCGGACGGTGAATCGGGAGAGCTGGCGATATCGTTCATAGGCTTCTGGTTTGACGCGTTGGAATAATGATAATTCGCAAACGGTATAAGCGTTATCGCAGCTGGTCGGCTGTCCGGATTTCAGGGTTTTATGTCACTCGCCCGGCAAAACTGCAAGTACGGCCACTCGTGACAATCCAGAACAATTGTATTGTCCATGGCTGTCTGTTTCCGCACAAAAGGGCTGCGTACCTTGGGTTCACTGAAACCAGATGCGGACCTCCTTCATGTTCAATCGATTGGCCCTGCCTTTTGCCCTGCTGCTCACCTTCAACGCCGCAAACGCCGCCGATGGCGAAAAATGGTACCCCTCAAAATACGGCACCGATGACGAAATCGGTGCGTTGAACCTGCTCGATGCCAACTCGGTACTCAACGCCGCCAAGCTGATCAAGACCGGCAAGACCTACCCGTTGGCCGTGCCCATCGATAAAAACCTGCCGGCGTTCCGGCATCGCAGTTTTCACCTGACCAACGTCCAGCCGGGGGAAGCGGGCGGTACCACCATGGGCCCCAACAAATTCACCTTCAACGATGAACTGGTGGTGGGCTGGACCGGGGTCGGCACCCAACTCAACGGCATCGGCCACATTGGCATCGACAACGTCTACTACAACGGCAACCGCGCGGCGGACTTCGTGACCGTGGAAGGGGTGCAAAAACTCGGCATCGAAAAAGTCCCGCCCATCGTCACCCGTGGCGTGGTGCTGGACATGACCGCCGTGTATGGCAGCGCCATCGTACCGGAGAAAACCGAGTTCACTGTCGCCGATATCCAGAAAGCCCTGGATCTGCAAGGCGTCAGCATCGAGAAGGGCGATGTGGTGCTGTTCAATACCGGTTGGCTGGAGCTGCTGGGCAAGGACAACGAGAAATTCCTCGCTGTGGAGCCGGGCATCGGCATGGCGGCGGCCAAATGGCTGGCGGGCAAGCAGATCGTCGCGTTCGGCGGTGATACCTGGGCCTCGGAAATCTACCCTGGCACCGACGGCCAGGAGTTCCCGGTCAACCAGTTCATGCTGGCGAAAAACGGCATCTACAACCTTGAGCTGATCGACAGCCGCGCGCTGGTGCGGGACAAGGCCTGGACCTTCATGTTCGTGCTCGGACAGCCGCTGTACAGGGGCTCGACCCAGGTCAACATCAACCCGGTGGCGATTCGCTGAAAGGCAGCACCAAGCCGGGGGATGACAAACGCTCATCCCCCGGCCCGTTGTTGTCATTTGTTTGCCCCTGACCCCGGCCCATAGAGTGAAGCGTGCGTTTTTGGCGCATCCCTTTCATTCGAGTCATCGCCTGCCGAGCGCAGGCGAGGGAGATTTTTGATGTCCGATATTTTGGGCCAGCAGTTCATCGATGGGCAGCGCAGTGCCCTGGGCCGCGAGACCCTGCACAGCGTCGATGCCAGCACCGGCCATGCGCTGCCGTATGTTTTCCATCAGGCCACCGAGCAGGAAGTCGAGCTGGCGGTATCGGCGGCAACGCGCGCGTTTGCGCCGTTTCGCCAGCTGTCGCCTTTGCGCCGGGCCGAATTTCTCGACGCCATCGCCGAGGAAATCGATGACATGGGGGATGATTTCACCGCTCTGGTCTGCCAGGAAACCGCGTTGCCCGAGGGGCGGATTCGCGGTGAACGCAGTCGCACCAGCGGCCAACTGCGCCTGTTTGCCCAGGTACTGCGCCGTGGTGATTTTCTCGCTGCGCGGATCGACCAGGCGCTGCCTGAACGCACGCCGTTGCCACGGCCGGATATTCGTCAGTACCGCATCGGCGTCGGTCCGGTGGCGGTGTTCGGTGCAAGCAACTTTCCCCTGGCGTTTTCCACCGCCGGCGGCGACACCGCCTCGGCCCTGGCCGCCGGTTGCCCGGTGGTGTTCAAGGCCCACAGCGGGCACATGGCGACGGCCGAGCGGGTGGCGGGTGCCATCGTTCGCGCGGCGCAACGCACGGCCATGCCGTCGGGGGTGTTCAACATGATCTACGGCGCCGGCGTGGGCCAGGCGCTGGTCATGGCCGATGGCATCAAGGCCGTGGGCTTCACCGGCTCGCTCAAGGGCGGTCGGGCCCTGGCCGATCTGGCCGCTGCGCGGGCGCAACCGATCCCGGTGTTCGCCGAGATGTCTAGCATCAACCCGGTGATCGTACTGCCTGAAGCCTTGGGCCAACGAGGCCAGAAAATTGCCGAGGAGCTGACGGCCTCGGTCAACCTTGGCTGTGGCCAGTTCTGCACCAGCCCCGGCTTGATCATCGGTCTGCGCTCGCCGCAGTTCAGCGAGTTCCTGCAAGCCTTCGCACAGAACATGGGCAGCCAACCGCCCCAGACCATGCTCAACACAAGCGCGCTCAACAGTTATCGCGCAGGACTTGCGCACATCGCTGCGCACGACCTTGTCGATCACCTGGCCGGTCAGCCGCAAGAACATTCCAAGGCGCAGCCGCAGTTGTTCAAGGCCGATGTGCAGCTGTTGCTCGACGGCGATGCGCTGTTGCAGGAAGAGATATTCGGCCCGGCCACGGTGGTGGTCGAGGTAGCTGACCAGCCGCAGTTGCGCGCGGTGCTCGACCGTTTGCACGGACAGCTGACCGCCACGCTGATTGCAGAACCTGCGGATCTGGATCGCTTCAGTGGTCTGCTGCCGTTGCTGGAGGACAAGGTCGGGCGCTTGCTGCTCAACGGTTATCCCACCGGCGTCGAAGTCAGCGATGCGATGGTCCACGGCGGGCCTTATCCGGCGACGTCGGATGCGCGTGGCACCTCGGTCGGCAGCCTGGCCATCGATCGCTTCCTGCGCCCTGTTTGCTACCAGAACTATCCTGATGAGTACCTGCCGCCCGCGCTGCAAAACGCTAACCCGCTGGGTCTCGATCGACTGGTCGATGGCCAGTGGAGCCGGTTGACCCTGAACTGACCCGCCGCCCACGTCGGCGCGGCTGGCGTGGGCCTTGATGGATTGCACATTGAATCGAGCACACACCGATATGGTTCCTTCCCTTGGCAGCATCGCTTCACGCTTGCGCCTCAAGCAACTGCGCTTGTTGATCGCACTGGATGACCGCGGCTCCCTGCACAAGGCCGCCGAGCAGATTTCGATTTCCCAGTCCGGCGCCACCAAGGCCCTGCATGAGGTCGAGTCACTGCTCGGCATGCCCTTGTTCGAGCGCCAGCCCAAGGGCCTGGTGGCCAATGAAATGGGGCGTTGCATGATTCGTTATGCACGGCTGATCTACAGCGATGTGGAGCATCTGCGCGAGGAAATGCTCAGCATCATGCAGGGGCAGGGCGGGCGGTTGTCGGTGGGGGTGATCATGGGGGCGGTGCCGCTGCTGACCCGGGCCCTGACCGAGCTGCGGCTCAAGCAACCGGAGCTGTCGGTGGAGCTGGTGGAAAACACCAGCGCGACCTTGCTTGGGCTGCTGGATCAGGGGCGACTGGACCTGGCGATCTGTCGGACCAGCGTCGGCCAGCGCTCTGACGCCTATGACTGCATTGAACTGAGCGAAGAGCCCTTGGCCGTGGTCGCCAGCAAGGATCATCCGCTGGCCCGTACCGAGTCGTTGCAGCTGGCGCAATTGAGCGATTACCGCTGGGTGGTCTATCCCAAGGACATGCCGATGCGCCAGGCCCTGGAGCGCGAACTGAACGAGGCGGGGCTGGAAATTCCGCGGTATCCGCTGGAAACCTCGTCGACCTTCGCCACCATTTTGCTGGTGCAACAGGACCCGACGTTGCTGGCGGTAATCCCGGTGGAAGTGGCGCAGTTCTGCGAGCAACACGAGTTGCTGGTGAAGCTGCCGGTGTCGATGCGTGCGCTGATCGAGCCTTATGGCGTGATCAGCCGGGCGGGCGCCGATTTGTCTCCGGCGGCGACCCTGCTGATCAACGAATTGCAGCGAGATCTGCTTACTTGATGACGATCGGGTTCACCGGCGCCCCCGTGCCGCCCACGATCTTCAGCGGCGCGGCGGTGTAGAGGAACTGCCACTGACCGTCTTCGGCGCAATCGCTGGCCAGCTCATCGAGCATCGCGACTTCGGTGAAGGTCACGCCAAGGTTGCGCATCAAGGCGTTGTGCAGCGGGATCAACACCCCTGTGGCCGGGTCGACCGCCACTTCGTTGGCCATGGTATCGGTCACCAGGTTGGGGATTTCCATCTGGTGAAACCACTCCACCAGCTCCCGGCTGAAGGTCAGGCCCGGCTCGGCGAAATCCTTGTAGAACTCATCCGGTTCGCGCTCATAGAATGAACCGATCCAGCCGGTGCGGATGATCAGGATGTCGCGTTTTTGGATTTCGATACCCTGGGCCTTCGCAGCGGCCAGCAGGTCGAGGTGATTGAAGGTTTCGCCCTTGTCCAGCACCGCTTTGCCGCGATGGCGGGCCATGTCGATCAGCACCGCGCGCCCGACAATCCCGCGCTCGGCAATCGGCAGGATGCTGGCCTTGTCCATGCCACCGATGGTGCTCATGGCGTCGTAGCCGTTCCACAGTTTGTTGTCGTGCCAGACGTGGCCGAGGGCGTCGTATTGGGTCGAGCCTTGCAGGTGCATGAAGATCACGTCGTCGGCGTATTCGACATGGCCGTCGAAGTGGGTCTTGCCGGCCAGGAAGTGGCCTTTGTCCAATACGTTGACCCGCATTGACGGGCGTCGGCCAGGCCACAGCGGCTCACCCTTGGGATGGCCGATCTGCACTTGCAGGGTGAAAGTCTTGCCCTGGCGCACGGCGCCGATACCGCGCAGGATCTCGGCGCTTTGCAGGTAGTTCAGGGCGCCGACCTCATCGTCCGGCCCCCATTTGCCCCAGTTGGTGGGCAGGCCTTCGAGCAAGGCCTTGATGTCGGGAGAACGGTCGGCGGCGGTGTTGTTGGTGTTGTGGTCGCACATGGGATCTGTCCTTGTTCGAGCGGCTTGCGCAGTCCCCTGTGGGAGCGGGCTTGCCCGCGATGAGGGAGTGTCAGTCGAAATTTTTGCTGACTGACACACCGCTATCGCGGGCAAGCCCGCTCCCACAGGTTTAGTGTTGTTTGTCAGAAAGATTATTTGATCGGCGAAAACTGCGCCGGCATCAGCAGTTTCGACTCCATCTTTTCCAGCATGGGGAATGCGATCGGCACGAAGCCTTCGAGCCAGTCGGGGTCCTGGTACAGCGCGGCGCGTTTCTTGATGCGTTCGTCCAGGCTCTCGTAGGCCCAGATGTGAATCACCTGGTTAAGCTCGCCGATTTCGGTGTACCACCAGCCCACCAGCGTGGCATAGCGGGAGATCACCGGCAGGCCGTTTTCCTCGAAGTGCTTGAGGTAGGTTTGCATCTTGCCGATCTGCAGGGTGTAGGTGCGCATCTCGTAGAACATAGGGGTTCTCTCTCTCAGGAATGAAGGCCGTGGAAGGCGTTGCCGATGATCCGCTCGATGTCGGAAGCCTGGGTCAGGCGCGGGTTGACCAGCACGTTGCCGCTGCGCATCGAGTCGCTGACCATTTGCGGCATGTAGTCCAGGTCCACCCCCAGGTCCTTGATGTTGTCGGGAATGCCGATGGCCTTGTTCAGCGCCATCACGTGCTCCACCACTTTGTGACCGGCATGGGCGGGGCTCAGGCCGCTGACGTCTTCGCCCATGGCGATGGCGATCTCGCGGAACAGCTCAGGGCAGGCCGGCAGGTTGTATTCGATGACGTAGGGCAACAGCGTCGCGTTGGCGATGCCGTGGGGGATGTTGAACACGCCGCCGAAGGTGTGGGAGATCGCATGCACGTTGCCCAGTTTCGATTGGGCGAAGGCGACGCCGGCGAGGAACGAACCGAGCAACATCTGCTCCCGGGCGTGCAAATCGGAGCCGCTGAAAAAGGCTTTCGGCAGGTGGGAGCAGATCATCTTGATCGCTTGCAGGGCCAGGGCCTGGCTGACCGGATTGGCCTGCTTCGAGACGTAGGATTCGATGGCGTGGGTCAGTGCGTCCATGCCGGTGGCCGCGGTGATCGACGGCGGCAGCTTGAGGGTCAGTTCGGCGTCGAGAATCGCCAGTGTTGGAAACAGTGCCGGGCTGATGATCACGGTCTTGAACAGGGTTTTGGTGTTGGTGAACACCGTGGACGCCGTGCACTCGCTGCCGGTGCCCGAGGTGGTGGGAATGGCAAAGATCGGCAGGGGCGGGTGCAGCAGTTTGTCGTAGCCCTCGTAGTCGAGAATGTTACCGGGGTTGGTGGCCATGGCCGCGACACCCTTGGCGGTGTCGATGCTGCTGCCGCCACCTACGCCGATCACCGCGTCGCATTCGTGGTTTTTCAGGAAGGCTACGGCGCGCTCCAGCACATCCGTGGTGGGGTTGGGTTCGACGCCGGCAAACACTTCGTAGCCAATGTCACGCTCGGCCAGCGAGGCGAAAAAACTCTCCATCACTCCCGATGCCATCAAGCCTTCGTCGGTGATCACCAGCAGTTTTTTTCCAACATGGGGCTTGAGCAATGCGCCGGCCTGACGCGCCAGGCCGTTGCCGCTTTTCAAGGTTGTGGGGAAATAGAACTGGAACGGGTTCATGTGTGTCTCCGGTTTCTTATTGGGTCCCGAAACAGTAATGAGCACCGCCGCCTGTCGATAATGAAAAGACCTGATTCAGCGATCACCCTTTGTCATCCCCCGAGTGGCGGGTGCACGGTGGTAACGTGAGCCTTTCCAACCGTCAGGAGCATCGTCATGGATTTGGGTATTTCGGGGCGCTGGGCCATCGTCTGCGCCGCCAGCAAGGGCTTGGGCCTGGCCTGTGCGCGGGCCTTGGCGAAGGAGGGCGTGAACCTGGTGATCAATGCCCGTGGTAACGACACCTTGCAGGCGGCGGCCACTGAGCTGCGCACTCTGGCGCCGAACATCGAAGTGCGCACAGTGGCCGGGGACATCAGCACACCTGAGGTGCGCGCACAGGTGCTGGCGGCGTGTCCGCAGGTGGATATCCTGGTCAACAACGCCGGCGGGCCGCCACCGGGGGATTTTCGCGACTGGCAGCGCGAAGACTGGCTCAAGGCGCTGGATGCCAACATGCTCACGCCCATCGAGCTGATCAAGGCCTGTGTCGATGGCATGGCCGAGCGCGGTTTCGGACGCATCGTCAACATCACCTCAGGCGCCGTGAAAGCGCCGATCGATGTGTTGGGGTTGTCCAACGGCGCCCGCAGTGGCTTGACCGGTTTCATCGCCGGGCTGGCGCGCCAGGCCCGCTTGGCCGGCAACAACGTCACCGTCAACAACCTGCTGCCGGGGCCGTTCGAGACCGAACGGCTGCACAAGACCCTCAATGCCGCCGCCGAAGCCAAGGGCGCCAGCGTCGAAAGCATCGCCGAGCAACGGCGTAAAAACGTCCCGGCCCAACGCTTCGGCCAGCCCGATGAGTTCGGTGCTTATTGCGCATTCATTTGCAGTGCCCAGTCCGGTTTTCTCACTGGGCAGAACCTGTTGCTCGATGGTGGCAGTTACCCGGGAACGTTCTGACTAGTCTTCCGGTTTGGTGTTGACTCATCCGGCCCCTTCGACTTGCCCGCGAAGAGGCCATTGATCCAACACAAATCCTTCAGGCATTTCCAGGGGATGACATCCGGTGATCCCCCAATCAGATCCCATCATTATTCAGCACTCGGGGGCGTGATTAGAGTGGGGCCGCTTGTTCCACAACAATAAGAGCGCCCCACATGAACAATCCGAGTGCCGAAAGCCTGGCGTTGCCAGCAGCAAACGCAACGATGCGTGCCACCAACGTGCGCTGGCGAATTTTCCTCATCATGTTGTTGCTGACCGCGATCAACTACATCGACCGCGCCTCGCTGTCGGTGGCGTTGCCGCTGATATCCAGCGAGTTCCAGATCCCGCCGGCCCTCGAGGGCCTGATGCTCAGCGCGTTTTTCTGGTCCTACGCCTTGATGCAGATCCCCGGCGGCATGCTGCTGGATCGATTCCATACCCGCCGCGTCATCGTCGTTGCGACGGTGGCCTGGGGCGCCTTCCAGGCCCTGGCCGCCGGGGCGCATAACTGGATCACCCTGTTGCTCACCCGCATGGGCCTGGGCATTGCCGAGTCGCCGATCATGCCCGCCGGCGCCAAGCTCAACGGCGCGTGGCTGACGCCCAACGAACGCGGACGTGGCGCGGTACTGGTCGACGGCGGTGCGCCGCTGGGCAGTGCCTTCGGCGCGATCATCATTGCCGGGCTGATCGGCTGGTTCGACTCCTGGCGCATCGCGTTCGTGATCGCCGGGGTCGGCACCATGCTCGCCGGCGTGCTGGCCTGGAAGTACATTCGCAACCACCCCAGCGAACACCCCGGCGTCAATGCCGCGGAACTGGCGCACATCACCGAGGGCAACGCCACGGTCAACAAGCCCGGCGCGGTCACCAGCATCCCGTTCAAGGAACTGCTCAAGGACCGTTCGGTGCTGGCGATGTTCGCCGGTTACTGCTGCATCCTCAGCGTGTTCTACGGCCTGCTGACCTGGATGCCGAGCTACCTGCACCAGACCCACGGCCTGAACATTTCCGGCATGGGTGGCGCGACTTTCCTGATCTTCATGTGCGGCTTCGTCGGCGAACTGGTCGGCGGCTACCTGGGAGATAAGTGGAAATCCAGCGGCGCCTCGCCCAACCTGGTAATGCGCAGCATGTTCAGCGGTTCGGCACTGGTGGCGGCGCTGTGCATGCTGGGAACGGCGTACGCCTCCGAGGCCAGCCAGGCGATCGGCCTGCTGTGCGTGGCGATGTTTTTCATTCGCTGGTGCGGCATGTACTGGTGCATTCCGTCGATCCTCGGCGGCACGTCGAAAACCGGTGTGCTGGCCGGCACCATGAACTTCTGCGGCAATATGGCGGGGGTGATCGTGCCGATCCTGATCGGTTTGATCGTGCAGTTCACCGGCTCGTATTTCCTGGTGCTGATCTTCTTCGTGGTCATGGCCATGCTGCTGGCGATATTCTCCAGCCTGATCGATTACCGGGAGCGAGGGCTGGCTTGATGAGCGTTGATGTCGACTGCGTTGTGGTCGGGGCTGGTGTGGTCGGGCTGGCGGTGGCCAGGGCCCTGGCCATGGGCGGACGCGAAGTGATCCTGGTCGAGGCCGGCGAAGGGATTGGCGTGGGTATCAGTTCACGCAATTCCGAGGTGATCCACGCCGGTATCTATTACCCCAGTGGCAGTCTCAAGGCGCGGTTGTGCGTGGAGGGCAAGCAACGCCTTTACGCCTTCTGCGACGACCACGGCGTCAATTATCGTCGGCTGGGCAAGCTGATCGTCGCCATCGATGATGCGCAGCGTGTGACCTTGCAGGGTTTGCTCGAGCAGGGCCGGCGCAATGGCGTCGATGACCTGCAATGGCTGGAGGCCGGTCAGGCGCGGGCGCTGGAGCCTGAATTGTCCTGTGTTGCCGCGCTGTGGTCGCCATCCACCGGCATTGTCGACTCCCATGGCCTGATGCTGGCGTTGCAGGCCGATGCCGAGGCCTTGGGCGCATCGCTGGCCTTTCACACGCCGCTGTTGTCGGCGCGCTGCAGTGAACAGGGTTTCGAGTTGCACATGGGTGGCGCCGAGCCCATGACCTTGAGCTGCCGCGAGCTGATCAACTGTGCGGGATTGTCCGCGCCGGAAGTGGCAAGCCGAATCGCTGGCCTGCCAACGCAATACGTTCCCCAGGCGCGATTGTGCAAGGGCAGCTATTTCAGTTTCAGTGGCCGCGCGCCGTTCCGCCATCTGGTGTACCCGGCACCGGAAAGCGCCGGGCTGGGTGTGCACATGACCCTAGACCTCGCTGGTCAGGCGCGTTTCGGGCCGGATGTGGAATGGGTCGACAGGGTCGATTACCGCGTGGATCCAGCCCGGGCCGACGACTTTTACGCGGCGATCCGCCGTTACTGGCCGGGCTTGCCGAATGACAGCCTGCAACCGGCCTATAGCGGCATTCGCCCGAAAATCAGCGGCACGAACGAGCCGGCCGCCGACTTTCGCATCAGTGGCCCCGCCGAGCATGGCATTCCCGGGCTGGTCAATCTGTTCGGCATCGAATCACCAGGCCTGACCAGTTGCCTGGCGTTGGCCGCGCACGTGATGAACACCCTGCACCTGTAGGAGCGAGCATGTCGAATCGTCGCACCGTCGCGATGGTCGTCAACGATGACGCTGGCTGGCTGACACCCAACGCAGTATTCGAGTCCATCGCGAGCATGCTCGCTCCTACAGGTAAAGGTAAAGGTGCAGGGTGACCGATAATCAGTGCCCGCACCGCAACGCGCAGATAGCGCTATCCTTGGAAAATGTGCTCTTCGCCATCGGAGACATCTGATGATCAACGTACGCACTGCCCGCATGCTTGCCGATTACAAACAATGGGCCAACCAGCGCCTCTTCGATAACCTGGCGCTATTGCCACCCGGCGAAGTCGAAAAAGAACGCGCCGGGGTCTTCAAGAACATGATTGGCACACTCAATCACATCTATGTGGTGGACCGTATCTGGCAGGCTCACCTCGAAGGCCGAGGGCACGGCTTCAAGACCTCCCATGAACTGGTACATCCTGAACTGGCGGTGCTGCGCCTGGCGCAACAGGACGTGGATCGCTGGTACTGCAACTGGAGCGCAAGGCAGACCGATGCCTCGCTGGACAAACCCTTGAGGTTCACTTTCGTTTCCGGCGAAAGCGGCACCATGACTGCCGGCGCGATGCTGATGCACGTGGTCAACCACGCCAGCTACCACCGTGGCTGGGTGATCCAGATGTACTTCGAGATCCCGGCCATGCCGCCGATGACGGACATGCCGATCTACCTGCGCGAGACCGACCCGCACTTCAACGCGCTCAATGCCCCGGCAGTGGCGCCGACATGTGCTCCACTATTCGCGAGCGCAACCAACGTTCTGCCGGATCGTTATCGTTGACGCCGTTTCAGACCATGGACAGTTCGGACAGGTTGATCTCGAACGGTGGGTCGTCGGCACGCAACAGGCTGCTGCCCTCGATCAGCGCGCAGGCGGCGTAATCGGGCACCGAGGCCAGCATGTCGGTACCCGCCAGCAGGGCGCGCAGGCCCGAGAACTGCGGCACTGCCAGCACCACGCGGCGGGAGCGGCCGATGCGCGCCAGGTCATTGTCGATGGCGCCGCTCAAGTCCCCGGAAAACGACACCAGCGCGTGGGGACGCTCGCAGAATTCATCCAGGGTCAGGGGGCCGGGCTTGTCATCGCCACGCAGCACCTTGACGCTCAGGTCCCGTAGCTTTTTGCGTTTGGCGTTGGCCGGCAGCTCCGTGGTGTAGCTGATGCCGACGGAAATCTCACCGCTGGCAAGCATCGACGACATCAACAGGTAATTGACCCGGCGCACCACCACCACGACATTCTGCGCTTCTTCGCGAATCTGCTTGAGCAGCGGCGGAAACAGGCCGAACTCGGCATCGTCGGACAGGCCGATGCGAAACACATCGCGGCTGATGGACGGGTCGAAATCCTTGGCCCGGCTCACCGCCCCGGAAATGGTGTCCATGGCCGGTTGCAGCTCCTTGAGAATCACCAGCGCCCGCGGCGTCGGCTCCAGCACCCGGCCGTTACGCACCAGCAGCGGGTCGTCGAACAGATCGCGCAACCGCGCAAGTGCCGCACTGACGGCAGGCTGGCCGAGGAACAGCTTCTCGCCGGCCCGAGTGAGGTTCTTCTCGAACATCAGCGTTTCGAAAATCACCAACAGGTTCATGTCCACGCGTCGTAGGTCGTTGCGGTTCATGGTGCAGGCTCGCTGGGGTTGGGAACCTTTTCAGTAAAGCACCAAACCTTGTAGGAACGAGTTTGCTAGCGAAGACGGCAGGCCAGGCGACTTGAAGGGTGTATTTCGCGGTTTATAGTTTTGAGGCCGCTTTGCGCCCTGACGGGGATAAATCCCCTCGCCACACAGAGATTTCGGCCCTATGCGGGCAACGGCTCCGACTCCGTCAGCACCTTCCTGAACGTCTCCACCAACGGCCGCAGATTGATCCGGTGCCACGCCGCCCACAATGGTCTGGTGAGGGCAATCCACGGCACTTCCCGCAGTACCACGCCCGGGGGGGCGTTGCGGCTCAAGCCTTTCTGAATCATGGCGATGCCCAGTCCTGACGCTACCAGCGCCATCGCAGTGAAAGGGCCGGTGGCTTCCATACGGATATCCGGGGTGAAGCCTGCGCGGATGCAGGCGCTGACGAAGTTTTCGCGACTGCTGACATTCTGGTGGTGTTGCACGCCAATCCACTCCTGATCGGCGAGATCTTGCGGGGTCAGCACGGTCTTTCGGGCCAGCGGATGGTGCTCGGGCAGTGCCAGCAGCATAGGGTCGTCCAGCACCTGGAAACCCAGCAGGTCAGGGTCGTCATCGGTCGGCGGCTCACTGACCAGGGCGATATCCAGACTACGCTGACGCAGGCCTTCGAGTTGTTCGGCGGAGCTCTGGTTGTACAGCGCGATGTGCACGTTCGGGCGGCTTACACGCAGCACGCGCAAGGCATTGGGCAAGACGCCGGCGTGCATGGCGTTTTCGATGTAGCCGATGCACAGGCCGCCTTCTTCGCCACGCCCCAGGCGTTTACCGAGGGATTCCAGGCGGTTGGCGTGGGTCAGCAGGGCGCGGGTTTCGGCGAGGAAGGTCTGGCCGTCGCGGGTCAGGCGGATGCGTTGCTGGCTGCGCTCGAACAGGGTCAGGCCCAGGCGTTCTTCGAGCTGGGCGATCTGCCGGCTCAGGGGCGACTGGGAAATGTGCAGGCGTTCGGCGGCGCGACCGACGTGTTCTTCCTCGGCGACGGCGACGAAGTAGCGCAATTGACGGATGTCGATCATGTAAGACCTCCAAGGACTCAAGTGCTGCATATTATGTCTTGGACGGTCCGATGGTCGCAATCTAGGATCTGCTCAACGGTCACCACCTGACCACTGAACTGATGAGGATCTGAATATGAGCTTGAAAGACAAACTGCCCGGCGCACTGGGTTTCGGCACTGCACCGCTCGGCAACATGTTCCGCGCCATTCCCGAGGAAGAAGCGCAAGCCACCGTCCACGCCGCCTGGGATGCCGGTGTGCGTTATTTCGATACCGCGCCGTTCTACGGTTCGGGCCTGTCGGAAATTCGCCTCGGCCAGGCGCTGTCGCGCTACAACCGCGATGACTATGTACTGAGCAGCAAGGTCGGCCGGGTGATTCTCGACGAGGTCGAAGACGCCGCCGCTCGCGATTTGGGCGAGAAGAGCGGGGTGTTCGAGCATGGTCGCCCGAACAAGATCGTCAACGACTACAGCGCCGATGCGACCCTGCGTTCGATCGAAGACAGCCTCAAGCGTTTGCAAACCGATCGCCTGGACATCGTCTGGGTGCACGACATCGCCCAGGACTTCTACGGCGATCAATGGCTGGAGTACTTCAACCAGGCCCGTACCGGTGCGTTCAAAGTCCTGACCCGCCTGCGTGAAGAGGGCGTGATCAAGGGCTGGGGCCTGGGGGTGAACAAGGTCGAGCCGTGCGAATTGACCCTGGATCTGAGCGAAGCGCAACCGGACGGTTTTTTGCTGGCGGGCCGCTACACTCTGCTCGACCATGATCGTGCCTTGCAGCGTCTGATGGACGCAGCACTGGCGCAGAACGTCGAGATCGTGGTCGGCGGTCCGTATAGCTCGGGGATCCTGGCCGGTGGCGCGCACTTCGAATACCAGAAGGCCAGCCCGCAGATCATCAATAAAGTCGAGCAGATCAAGCGCATCGCCGCTGCCCACGGTGTCAGCATCAAAGCGGCTGCTTTGCAGTTCTCCCTGGCCAACCCGGCGGTGGCGGCGGCGATTCCAGGTGCCAGCCGTCCTGAGCGCATTGCCGAAGATATCTCGGCGTTGGCGGAGGTGGTTCCAGCCGCTTTCTGGCAGGACCTGCGTGACGCCAGGCTGGTCTCCGAGCGTGCCCCATTACCCATCATTGGAGCTTGAGCATGAAAATCGATCTGAGTGGAAAACTGGCGATTGTCAGCGGCAGCACGGCCGGCATAGGCTTGGGGATCAGCAAGGCGCTGGCCGAATGCGGCGCCACGGTGGTGGTGATCGGCCGCGATACGGCCAAAGTCGAGCAGGCGCTGGCGAGCATTCGTCAGCAAGTGCCCGGTGCTCAACTGCGCGGGCTGACCGCCGACCTGGGTACGGCTGAAGGCGCGGAAAAACTGTTTGCCGCCGAGCCCCGTGCTGACGTGCTGGTCAACAACCTGGGGATCTACAACGACGTGGACTTCTTCGAGACCCCGGACAGCGAGTGGACACGTTTCTATGAAGTCAACGTGATCTCCGGTGTGCGCCTGGCCCGGCATTACGTGCCGGATATGGTCAAGCAGGGCTGGGGCCGCGTGATCTTCCTGTCTTCGGAATCCGGCGTGGCGATCCCCGCCGAAATGATCAACTACGGCGTAACCAAAAGTGCCAACCTGGCCGTGTCCCATGGCCTGGCCAAACGTCTGGCGGGCACGGGGGTGACAGTCAACTCGATCCTGCCGGGTCCGACCCTCACTGACGGCGTGGAGGAAATGCTCAAGGACGCCATTGCCGCCTCCGGACGTAGCGTTCGGGAAGAAGCCGACGCGTTCGTGCGCAAGGCGCGGCCGAGCTCGATCATCCAGCGCGTAGCGGATGTCGAGGAGGTCGCAAACCTGGTGGCCTACATTGCTTCGCCGCTATCCTCGGCCACCACTGGCGCCGCCCTGCGGGTCGACGGCGGTGTCGTCGACAGCCTGGCGATCTGAACCTTTTTGAATCTGGAGAGTATTTTTCATGGCAACAACCTCAGCATCCATCGACATCCCGGCCTCGGCCGATCAGGTCTGGCAATTGATTGGCGGTTTCAATTCGCTGCCGGACTGGCTGCCGTTCATTCCCAAGAGTGAGCTCAGCGAAGGCGGGCGGGTACGCAGCCTGCAAACGGCGGACGGCGCGGTGGTGGTTGAGCGCCTGCAAACGTTCGACAACGATGGCAAGACCTACAGTTACTCGATCTTGCAGGCGCCGTTTCCGGCCACTGATTATCTGGCGACGATCCGCGTTGAAGCGCAGGGGCAGGGCGCCCGGGTGACCTGGTCCGGTCGGTTTGAGCCGGTGGGTGTGAGCCATGAGGAAGTCGTGGCGTTATTCACCGGGATTTACCAGGGTGGTCTTGAGGCCCTGCGGGCGAACTACCCAGCCTGATCACTGATCGTTCCCACGCTCTGCGTGGGAATGCAGCCCGGGACGCTCCGCGTCCCTTTCGCAAGCTGGAACGCTGAGCGTCCCTTGAGGCATTCCTTTGCGGCGCGTGGGAACGATCATGCGGGGGTAATCAGACTCTCCCGACAATCGAGCACCAACCGCGCTCCACCCAACTCACTTGTCCCCACCTCCAGCGCAAATCCGTGCAAGCTGACAATCGCCGCGACGATCGACAGCCCCAAGCCGAAACCACTTTTCTGATTCCCCGCCTCGGCGCGGTAGAAGCGCTGGAACACCGCCTCGCGTTCAGCCTCCGCAATGCCGGGGCCGGAGTCGAGTACTTCGATGCGGGTATGCCCGTTCTCATTGACCCCACGCAAAATCACCTGGCCACCGGGCGGGGTGAATTTGATCGAGTTACTCAACAGATTGGCCACCGCTTCGAACAGCAGGGCGCGATCGCCATTGAGCGAAGGCAGCGATGTGGGCAGTTGCAGTTCAAACGTCAGGCCATCGTCCTCGGCCAATGGCAGATAAAACTCATGCAGTTCCTGTAGCAAGGACACCGCGTCCAATTGCACGAAACCGGACCGGCGCTGGCGATCCTCCAGTTCGGAAATCCGCAGCAGCCCGCGAAAACGCGCCATCAGGGTGTCGGCCTCGGCCAACACCGCGTCCAATTGCGTCGCTTGTGGCGAACCTTCGCCGGCCTGTTGTTGCATGCGGTAGAGCTGCGCGCGCAGGCGGGTCAGCGGGGTGCGCAAGTCATGGGCGATGTTGTCGCACACGCCCTTGACCTCGTTCATCAAGCGCTCGATGCGTTCGAGCATGGCGTTGACGATGGCGGCCAGCATGTCCAGTTCATCGCGGCGATTGGACAGCGGCAGACGCCGGGTAAGGTCCCCGGCGACGATGGCTTCGGCGCTGCCCTGGATCGCGCGAATCCGCCGTAGCGGTCGGCGGCGCAACAGGTGCCAACCAACGATGCCCGGCAAGATGGTCAGGGTCACGCCCCAGAACAAGGCATGGAGGATGATCCGGGTCACGGCAAACAACGAACCGTTGTCCCGCACCAGGATCAGCCAGCGACCATCTTTCGTCTGGGTTGCCACCGCGTCGCAGCTGTCGACGGGCAGGGTCGGGTCGTCGGACTCGGCGCAGTCGTTGAGCATGTGAATCTTGCCGTCCAGCGGCAGGCCTTTGGGAATGTGGCGCAAGGCGCCGCTGAGGTAACGATGTTCGGCATCGAACAGGCCGTAGGCGTCGATGCCGCGGATGTCGAAGGTCATGCTGACGGCAAGGGCGTCCGTCAGTTGATCGCCCTGGAAGTGCGAGAACAGATGCTGGCGTTGCATCAGCGAATGCTTGGCCAGGTTGTCGAGGTAAGCGGACACCTCGTAATACATGACCCCCATGAGTATCCCGCTCCAGACCACGAACAACGCACTGTAGAGCGCCAGCAGGCGACTGGTGGAAGAACGCCAGCCTTTAGACGGGTTCGGCAATGACATAACCCGAGCCTCGCACCGTTCGAATCAATGGAACATTGCCAGGTGGGTCGATTTTCTTGCGCAGGCGACCAATATGCACGTCGATCAAATTGGTGCCGGGGTCGAAGTGATAACCCCAGACCTCTTCGAAAATCATCATCCGCGAGAGGATCTGCCCTGTGTTGCGCATCAGGAATTCCAGCAGTTTGTACTCGGTGGGCAGCAGGGTGAGCAACTGGCCGTCGCGGCTGGCTTCGTGGCTGATCAGGTTCAGCTCCAGGTCTGCCACCCGCAGCGTGGTGGCCTGGGCCGTCACGGTGTTCTGCCGGCGCAGCAGGACTTCGACCCGGGCAGCCATTTCATCGGTGGCGAAGGGTTTGGTCAGGTAATCGTCACCCCCGGCACGCAAGCCGCGTACGCGCTCGTCGACGTCGGAAAGGGCGCTGATCATCAGGATAGGCGTGGCCACGCCCATGGTGCGCAATGTGGTGACAATCGCCAGGCCGTCGAGTTCGGGCAGCATGCGGTCGAGGGTGATCAGGTCATAGTTGCCGCTGACCGCACGCTCAAGTCCCTCTCGACCGTTGTCGACCCAATCGACGTCGAGCCCGTGGCTGCTCAGTTCGGCGACAATTTCCCGTGCGGTCACGGCGTCGTCTTCGATGGTCAAGATGCGGGTCATAAGGCTGGCCTGATTAGGTATTCACAACGTAGTGCAGCATTTTGCCAAGAAATGATCGAAGGCTTACTAAATAAAAGTTCATGGACACATCCATCGTCGTTTAATGCATAAAACCCGCTGCGACCAGCCGTTCATTGCAAATTGCATGGAACTGGGAAGTTCAAAGTTTCTAAATCTCTGAAACAAAAGGATTTATTGAAAATCCGCGACTGGCACGGTGACTGCAATTGCTCCTTCGAGACTTGTAACACCATCTTTCTGCCTGGAGCGATACAACAATGAATAGATCCTCTGAGGGTTTCTATCCCGCCACGGATGAATCGAGCACAGTGTCGGGCGTGTCCTGGGGGGCGATTTTCGCCGGGGCCGCGGCGGCGGCGGCGTTGTCGCTGATCCTGGTACTGCTCGGATTCGGCCTGGGGTTTTCGGCAGTTTCGCCGTGGGCCAATGAAGGCATGAGCGCCAAGGGCTTGGGCATATCGACGATTGTCTGGCTGGCTGTCACGCAAATCGTCGCTTCCGGCGCCGGTGGCTATATCGCCGGCCGGCTGCGGGTGAAGTGGGCTTACATGCATGGCGATGAAGTTTATTTCCGCGATACCGCCCACGGTTTTCTCGCCTGGTGCGTGGCGACGCTGGTGACGGCCACGTTGGTCGCCGGTTCGGTCAGCAGCATCGTCAGTGGTGGCGTGCAGGCCGGGGCGCAGGTCGCCGGTGGCGCCGCCACTGCCATGACAGCAGCGGCGGGCACCGCGGCAGCCAACACTGACAGCGATCAGTACGGCTACTACATCGACAGCCTGTTTCGTAATGACCAGCCGGCCGCCCTCAGCGACGACGCCGCCCGAGGCACAGTGACGCGCATTTTCGTGCGCTCACTGAAAGACGGTCAGCTGGCCGCTGAAGACCGTACTTACCTGGCACAACTGGTGGCGCAACGGACCAACCTGCCCCAAGCGGACGCCGAGCGTCGTGTCGACGAAGTCTATGCCCGCACGCAGAAAGCCGTGGCGGACGCCAAGCTGGCTGCGCAACAAGCTGCTGATACCGCCGCCAAAGTCGCTGCCATGACCACCTTGTGGATGTTTGTTGCGCTCTTGGCCGGTGCGTTCTTCGCCAGCCTTGCAGCAACATTTGGAGGTCGTCGTCGGGATGCCGTGGTGTATGTAGAAACCGACACTTATGTGAACACCACACCTGTTCGCTAACTCAGGAGAATCATCATGCGTTCATTACTGCTGTTCTTTCTCGGCATACCGATCCCGATCATCATTCTGATCGCGTTGTTTACATGAACTGATAGTTCCTGGCCTCGTGCCTGTGCCGCTTCTGCCTTTTTGGCAGAAGCGGCGTTTTTGCTGGTGGATGTAAAGGTGTGGAACGCACCTGTAGGAGCCGGCTTGCTGGCGATGCGATGGTGGCCGTAACGCCGTCAGTCAATCGGCGTGTCGATAAACACCTCAAGCCCCTCGGCATAGCGGGTGAACGCAGCGATTTTTGGGAACCGCTCAACCGGAACCTGATCCGGCACCACATACTGGGTAAAGCTCCACGCAACAGCGAGGGTAATACCAGCCTGGTCAATCGAGCCGTCATTTTTCAGCGGCTGCTTTTCCAGCTCTCGTTCCAGCGCCGAATAGGCGGCTGCCAATTGCCCCTCGACCCGTTCAACCCAAGGCTCGTATTGAATCTCTGCCGGGCGTAGGTTGCGTTCATAATAAAGCTGCACCGACTTTTCGCTGGCAGCCAATGCCAGGCCAATCAGGCGCAGTGACCGCAGGCGATGTTCGATACCCGCAGGCATCAAGCTGCGATCCGGGCCGGCCAATGCCTCCAGATAATCGATGATCAGCGTCGAATCCATCAACACTTCACCGTCATCCAGTATCAGGGTCGGCGCCTTGACCACCGGGTTGATTTGCCGAAATTGCTCGAAGGTCCTGAACACCGACACCGATTCGTGCTCCAGGGCGATGCCCAGGCGCTTGGCAGAAATGGCGACGCGTCGCACGTAAGGTGAATCCAGCATGCCGATCAGCTTCATTTAACCGCTCCTTGAGATAGCCATTACGCGAGCGACAACCTTAGCTGAGCCCGGTCGACCTGCAAACCGGGGCATGCAGCTCAGCGGTTTGTCTTTTATATAAGCTTCGCAGGATTGAATTTCTTGCTATAAACGCACTCCGATATCCGCCTGGATGCCTGTCTTAGAGCATTTTCGAGGCTTTGTCGGACAAATTCGCTGTCTTTTCAGTTGCTGAGGCCTCAAGTCGGCCTTAGACTGCCGCCCCTCGTAAATTGAGTGCCGGGTGGCGCTTGGTATAAACGGCGCCTTTGCGATGACCTTCGATGGTCCGCCGCAACGCTCCCTAATTCGCCTTAATGCACGTTTTTTTATAGAGATATCAATGACAAAGGACAAGTTGCTGGCCATGCCGGCGGATGACTACATGAATGCCGAGCAACATGCTTTTTTCTCTGAGCTGTTGCAAAACATGAAAGTCGAAACCCATGAGCGCATCGAACAGAACCGCATCGCCATCGAAAGCCTGGACACCCCAGCCGACCCGGCGGACGCCGCTTCCGTTGAAGAAGAGCGCACTTGGCTGGTGAACGCGATCGATCGTGATCAGCGCATGCTGCCTCAGTTGGAACAAGCCCTGGAACGCATCAAGGAAGACAGCTTCGGCTGGTGCGATGACAGCGGCGAGCCTATTGGCCTCAAGCGCCTGCTGATCAGCCCGACCACCAAGTACTGCATCGAAGCTCAAGAACGTCACGAGCAAATCGACAAGCACCAGCGTCAGGCCTGATTCTGTTGGGCAGCCCACTTAACCTGGGCTGCCTGGAAAAGATCGCAGCCGTCGGCAGCCCCCTGTAGGAGCTGTCGCAGGCTGCGATCTTTGCTTTTCGACGCCTGCACAATCCCCCCGAACTTCTATTGATCCACTGCAACGTCCCCGACTAAAGGCTCATGGATAATGGCCTTGTGCTGGCGTTTAATGCGAAGACAACAACTAGAAATTGGCGGGGTGAAAAAGATGACGAGAGACGGATCTCGGGTGGCGGCCGTGCCTGCACCCACGCTTTTGCCGAAAAACCGCTGGTTGACGCCGACACTGCAAAGCATCGCCCTGATGCTGCTGTTGTGTGGCATTACCCTGGGCGGCTGGCCGCTCTACCTTGGCCTGACTCTGGCCGTGTTGATCATCTGGCTGCCGCGCCTGCGCTCACGCGCAATGCCTGAAGTCGCGCCGGTCGATACGTCCGGCACACTCTCGGCGTTAACCCGCGAACTGTCCTACACCACCAGTCATAACGCTTTGTCCGCCGCCGGCGTGGCCTTCTCGGTCAAGCAGCTGGCCGACAAGTTGCAGTCGCAACTGGGGGCGGCAGCACAAATCGTTGGCAATGCCGAAGTCATGATCGCTACCGAGCAGGCCACCTCGGCCCTCAGTCACCAGGCCCTGAGTGCCGCGAGTGAAGCGCATCAAAGCGGCGTGGCAGGGCGTACCGAGTTGATCGAGTCCATTGCCCGCATGCACCAACTCAGCCAGCGGGCCAATAACAGCCGTGAGCTGATCGAAGCCCTGAGCCTGCGCAGCGATGACATTCAGCGGGTCACATTGGTGATCCAGTCCATTGCCAGCCAGACAAACTTGCTGGCCTTGAACGCGGCCATCGAAGCGGCGCGGGCCGGAGAGCACGGTCGTGGCTTTGCGGTGGTGGCCGATGAGGTGCGCGGGCTTGCCGCGCGCACGGCCACGGCCACCGGAGAAGTCGGCGACATGGTGGCCGATATCCAGCAGCGCACTGCACAAGTGGTCGAGCAGATCCGCCAGTTGTCCAGCGACCTCGACACCGGCGTAGGCCAGGTCGAACAGACGGGCCAGCACCTGGACAACATTGCTCGCCTGGCTGCCGGTGTCGAAAGCCAGGTCGGGGCAATCGCTCGCGGTGCCGAAACCAACCGCGAACAACTCGATAGCCTGTTTCACGCCATCGAGCAGATGCGCAGCGACCTTGCGATCAGTGACCAGCAGACCCAGCGCCTGGCCTTGGCAGCGGTGCAGATGGAAGGCCAGGCCGAGACCATCAGCGAGCGCCTCGCCGAAGTCGGCCTGGATGACTATCACCAGCGTATCTATGACCTCGCCCGGGAAGGCGCGAGCCAGATTGCCGCGCGCTTCGAGGCAGATATCGATGCGGGGCACATCAGCCTCGAAGACCTGTTCGACCGCCATTACCAGGCGATTCCCGATACCCACCCGGCCAAATACCGAACGCGCTTTGATCGTTACACCGATCAGGTCCTGCCGGCTATCCAGGAGCCACTGCTGCCACGCCACGAAGGCCTGGTATTCGCCATTGCCTGCACCCAGCAGGGCTACGTGCCGACGCATAACCAGGCGTTCAGCCAGCCACTGACCGGCGATATACAGCACGATACCCTGCATAACCGCAGCAAACGCAAATTCGCCGACCGAACGGGGATCCGCTGTGGCAGTCATCAGCAGGCCGTGCTGTTGCAAACCTACACCCGCGATACCGGAGAGCTCATGCACGACCTGTCAGTGCCGATCATGCTCAAGGGCCGTCATTGGGGTGGTTTGCGCTTGGGCTACAAGCCGGAAAACCCTCGATAATGTTCAAGCAATCTTCAGGCAAGAAACAAACCTGTGGAGAGGGGGCCCGATGATGGCGGGCGATTGTTACAATTTTGGTAACTAAGCTGTACAAAGTCGATATTGTTTTCGCGCCTGCGCTGTCGTTACCATAACTGTATTAGTTAGGTTGCTAACGGAATTGGAGGCGCAGCATGCACGGTAAAGTTGATGTCGCGGTCATGATCGGTAGCGGAGTACCCGCCAGTTTGCGGGCGATGGGGAAAAGCATCTGCTGGGTGGTGCTGCTCAATGGCGAACGCCGTGGCACGGCCTATTCCAGTCGCAATGAAGCCGAAGAGTGCAAGGCCGCCTGGCTGGCGCAATTGCGCGCCGAAACGCCAGGCAACCTGCACTGTGCCTGATCTTAGTGAACCTGATGCATGCGCAGGTTCAGGTCGTCGACCACTCGCGCCCAGTCGGCGTCTTCACGCAGTTGTTCTTTGAGGAAGCCTGCCTGTTGGGAGGTCCAGAACTCGGCATCAATGAGTTTTTTGTCTTGGGGCAGGGGGGAGTGGCTGGCAATGAAATCGTCAATGGCTTTTGGGCTGGAATCCAGCCCGAGCTGGTCGAACAAGCCTTTCAGGTCGTGGGTCGGTGATTCCATCTTGATCTCCTTGCAGGTCATCGGTCGTGTCGAGTGATAGAGATGAAGAACGTCTCTGCTGCATCTGAGGGAGCCGTGCTTCATTAAGTTCGCAAACGATGTTCCAACGCAGCAGTGAGCATAGACCGCAATGGCGCGTGTCAGGTTTTCAAGGCGCCTGCATCGACGGCCGCCTTCAGTTCCTTGGCCGACTCCTGCGCGGCGAGGGCGGCGATGTCGGAGGACTTGAACCAGCGATCTTTCTCAACCTGATGATAGGTCACGGTTTTCAGCGGTGGCTTGGCGCGCATCACGATCACGGCCTGGAACTCGCCGTCGATCTCTCTGGCTTCGCCCCTGATGAAAAACTCGCCGATATCAAATTCCGTCACGTTACAGCCTTCCCATGAAATTGTTGTTTAACGCGCCCGCCACGGGAAGGCGCGCTTGATTGGTCGGGGAGTATGGCAGTAGTTGGAGGCCGGCGGCTGAGTAAAGTCGCCGGCTTGACAAAACCTTCCGGGAAAACGGGATGAAAGTTTCACCTATGTGACTCGAGCGCGCGGGCGAGGGCGCAGGCCTGGTTATGATCGCCGCGGAAACCTCTTACGTGCCCCGTGGAAGTTTCTTTGATATGAAAGAAGGCGATACCCGCCAGAACCACGTGAAATCGTGGTGGCGAGGGGCAGTGAGGAGCGGCTTCGGTCGCAAGGAACAAGGCGGGGTGCAGGGAAGGTGGGGTGTTGGAGTAAGATGCCTGGGGATGGGCAAAGTGTGTCAGTGTGCACATGTGAAGTCCTTTTCTTGGGTTTGCCGACGTAATGTACGTCGTTATGGGTAGTCTCGGTGAGCATCGCTGCTCTAGAATCAGCGTCACTGGTGGGTGGACAAGGCTTATCTAAAGCAATTTCTGGCTGGCGATATGTAAGAAAAGTGCTTTTTTATAAGAGTTTTTTCCCTAAAGTTGATAGTCCGTATTTCTCTGGCGGTTCCAAGGGCGTTTTCCTTCAGCCTTTGTCGAATGCCGGGCGAGACGACGTGAGCAGCATCCAGTAATCTGCTCAAGCTTCGAGAGGGATGAGCGCTCTGCGCATCCAGGATCTCAACCCGGGTTATCTGGCTTCACCTCGGCATTGCCGCTTTTTTGGCCGTGCGCTTTTTTCGCGTGCGGCGTCATTTTCAGATGTGGGGATGTTTCCTTGGCAGTAAGTAATCTCGATATGCATGCTTTGTTCGTGCTGGGCGATTTGCGCGCAAAGCTGGTTAAACAGTTTCAGTCACGTTTTGTTTACATTACCGAACAGAGCGCCGAAGGCATTTACATTGCCGAGATCGACACCGAGACAGCGCTCGTGGTGGACGATAAACCGGGGCTCAAACTTAAGGTCGGCGATCATTTCAGCGCGTCGGTGTTGCCCAGCCGCGAAGGCGGCAAACTGGAAATCAAGTTCCGCGACATCAAACTGACAGTCTATGGCCTGGGCGATTACGCCTTCGTGACCACGGCCGACGGCCAAGCTATCCTGTTCAAGGAAGGGCACAACGTGGTGACGGTATTCGCCGCCCACCAGCAGCTGCAGGAAGGCCTGACCAAGACCCTCAAGGCCGTGACCGGCAAGGCCGCCAAGTGGCGCAAGGGCGAACTGGTGACGTTCAAGGCCAGTGAATAGTGGTCCTGCCCCGTGCCGATTTCCACCAACAGCACCAGGCCCGTGCGCAAGCCGAGGCCCAGCGTCTGTTTGAGCAAAAGGCGGTCCTGCAGGGTGCCTGGCTGAACTGGGTGGCCTCGCAAATCTACGCGTTGCAACCTGCGGCGTACGCCAGCATGGTCAGGAGAGAGCTGGCCTGTCTGCAGCAATCCTGTGAAAAGTGATCCTCGTCCCTCGAAAGCAGGAACCTCTACTACAGTCAGTTGACTGAGTATTCAGAGGCTTTGCGGTCTTCTGCCAGGCCATCCTGCTATTGCTGTGAACAGCACGAGGTGCACAAGCATGAAAGGCATTCGCCGGTTGCTGGCCGCTGTCGTGGCCACGTTCGGATTGTTGGCGTCACCCGCTGCGGTGCTGGCTGCCAGCGCGCCGATCCACTTCGCCGACCTCAATTGGGAAAGCGGCAGCCTGATCACCGATGTCCTGCGGATCATCGTCGAAAAAGGGTATGGGCTGCCGACCGACACCTTGCCAGGCACTACCATCACCCTGGAAACCGCACTGGCCAACAATGACATCCAGGTCATTGGCGAGGAGTGGGCGGGGCGCAGCCCGGTCTGGGTCAAGGCAGAGGCGGAAGGCAAGGTCGTGAGCCTGGGCGATACGGTCAAGGGCGCCACGGAAGGCTGGTGGGTGCCTGAGTACGTGGTCAAGGGCGACCCGGCCAAGGGCATCAAGGCGCTGGCGCCGGACTTGCGCAGTGTCACCGACCTTCCCAGGTACAAAGACGTGTTCAAGGACCCTGAAGCGCCGAACAAGGGGCGCTTCCTCAACAGCCCTATCGGTTGGACCTCGGAAGTGGTCAACAAGCAGAAGCTCAAGGCCTATGGGCTCGATGACAGCTATGTGAATTTTCGCAGCGGTTCGGGAGCGGCGCTGGATGCGGAGATCAGCTCGTCGATTCGCCGGGGTAAACCGGTGTTGTTCTATTACTGGTCGCCCACGCCGCTGCTCGGTCGCTTCAAGCTGATCCAGCTGGAGGAGCCGCCCTTCGATGCGCAGGCCTGGAAAACCCTGACCGACGCCGACAACCCCAACCCGCAACCGACCCGATCGCTGCCCTCGAAGCTGTCTATCGGCGTGTCCACGCCGTTCCAGAAGCAGTACCCGCAGATTGCCGCGTTCTTTGCCAAGGTCGATTTTCCCATCGACGCGTTGAACAGGGCGCTGGCTGAGATGAGTGAAAAGCACACGCCACCGCGTCAGGCCGCCGAAGCGTTCATGAAGGCGCATCCGCAGGTCTGGAAGGCCTGGTTGCCCAAGGATATCGCGGACAAGGTGTCAGCCGCCTTGTAGGCGGCAGCCGCAAACGCGTTGGTCGGGTCGTTGGCATGAGCGCGTGCACGGCGAAAAAAGCCGACTAGGATGAGTCTGTTCAAATCCCTTTCAAGGATTTCAGACCATGACCTTCGTGTTGGCTCAATGGCTGGCGACGGTAATTGCGGCAATCGCCCTGGCACACGTGTATTGGGCGTTGGGTGGTAAATGGGCCGTCGTGGCGGTGGTGCCGCAGGTGCCGGTGGAGGGCGAAGCGCGATTGCAGCCGGCCTTCAAGCCCCGTGGCTGGATGACGATGCTGGTGGCGGCGGCGTTGCTGACCATTGCCCTGTTGGTGTGCTTGCGAGTTGGCTGGTGGCTGCCGCAGGTGGATCATCGAGGGTTGCAATGGGTGATCAGCGCCATTGCGTTATTGCTGTTCGCCCGGGCGATTGGTGATTCGGAACTGGTGGGGTTTTTCAAGGAGGTCAAGGGGTCGCGGTTTGCCCGCTGGGACACTTGGGTTTATTCGCCGTTGTGTGTGGTGCTGGGGGCTGGGTTGTTGGCGGTGGCCTGGGTCTAAGATGAAAAATCGCAGCCGACGGAGTACATATCCATTCCTGCGGTAACGGCCACCTATGGTTTCGCCCTTACGGCGAGTCCCTTTTTCAAACGCCAAAAAGGAACCAAAAGGCTTTGCCCCACCACTCGGTGCCGAGCATTAGCGAGGCACCGAACGTCAGGGGCAAGAGCCCTTGGTTACTTGGGGCTTTTCCAAGTGACTCGCCGTAAGGGCGAAACCATAAGTGGCCGTTACCGCAGGAATGGAATGTACTCCATCAACGCAGACTGCGATCTTTCAATCACCCCCCACTCTCCGTACGCCGACTAGAAACCTCCGCCGGCACATCATCCCCAGCCATGCGCTTGCGAAACAATGCCGCCCTGGCCAGCAACAACGTGGTCACCGGCACAGTGATCGCCAGCAGTATCGGTATCAGCCACGCATGCAAAACCGGCCCGGACTTGAGCGCCGAAAAGAAGATGATCGAGGCCAGGGCCACGCACCATGCTCCCAGGGTCGAGGCCAGGGCCGGTGGGTGCATGCGCTGGAAGTAATCCTTCATCCGCAACAGGCCAGTGGCGCCAATGAGGGCAAACAGGCTGCCGAGCACCAGCAGGATGGCCACGGGTATTTCCACCCACAAGGATAATGGCGCACTCATTCGATCACCTCGCCGCGCAGGAGGAATTTCGCCAGGGCGAACGAACCGACGAAGCCAAACAGCGCGATCAGCAACGCCGCCTCGAAGTAAGTGTCACTGGCATAGCGAATGCCCAGCGTCAGCATCATCAGCATCGCCACGATGTACAGGTAATCCAGGGCCAGGACCCGGTCCTGGGCCGATGGGCCCTTGAACAGGCGGATCAGGGTCAGGATCATCGCCACGCAAAACAGGAACAGGCTTAGCAGGATGGCGTTGGACAACAAGCTGCTCATTCGAAAATCTCCATCAGCGGGCGCTCGTAGGTCGCCTTGAAGTGCTGGATGAACAGCACTTCGTCATCCAGGTCGAAGACATGCAGCAGCAGGATGCTGCGATCCAGCGCCAGTTCCGACCAGACGGTGCCGGGGACCACCGTGCAGATCATCGACAGCGCGGCCAGGCCATTGGCGTCGCGCAGGTCCAGCGGCACCTTGACGAACCCTGAGCGTGGCGGCCGGCGGCGAGCATTGAGCACACCAAAGGCGACCGCCAGGTTGGACGCCAGCACATCGCGACCGACCAGCAGGAACAGACGCAGAATCACCCCGGGCCGCCGAATGCGAATCGGCAGCGGGCGCAGCTTGCGCATCATTAAAGGCGCGCAAAACCCCAGCAGGGCGCCCAGCAACAGGTTGCCGGGGCTGAGCGACAGGTTCAGCAGCAACCACAACAGGCACAGGGCCAGCGACAGCCATGGCGCAGGCAGCAGGCGCTTCATGGTTGCACCTCCAGCAGCGCTGCACTGGCCTGCGGGCCTGGCACTACGCGGGTGCCGAGCACGGCCATCACATACTGCTGCGGGTTGTTCAAGGCGTTGGCGGCCGCTTGGGTGTAGCGCAGCAGCGGTTCGGCCTTGAGCGTGAGCAGGATGCACAAGCCCAACAGCGCAAAAATCGGTACGCATTCCAGGCGCCGCAGCGCAGGCGAGGGGCGTTCTGCCGGTGTCCAGAAACGCTGGACGCCGATGCGGGCAAAGGCGATCAACGACGCCAGTCCCGAGAGGATCAGCAGCGTCAGCAAGCCCCACGCGGCATTCGATACCGGTGCGTCGCCGGCGTTGCCCAGACCCATCGGGTTGAGCAGGGCGCTGAGCAGGCTGAGCTTGCCGATGAACCCGGAAAGCGGTGGCATGCCGATGATCAGCAGGGCGCAGGCGATGAAGCTCAAGCCGAGGAACGCCATGGTCCAGGGAATCACTTGGCCGACCACGGCTTTCTGGTCGTCGTCGAGGTTGATGCCCTTGACCGGATACAACGATTCCAGCGGCCGAGGCAGCATCTCGTTTTCATCCTCCAGGGGCATTTCGTTGGCCGAGCGCGAGCGTTCGATCAACTCCGCCAGCAGGAACAGCGCGCTCAGCGCCAGGGTCGAGCTGACCACATAGAACAGTGCCGCAGCGATCAGGTTGGGCTGGCCGAAGCCGATCGCCGCCAGCAGGATCCCCGCCGACACCAGGATGCTCAGGCTGGCCATGCGCTCCAGGCGTTGGGCCGCGAGGATCGCCACGGCCGCGCAGACGATGGTGGCCATGCCGCCGTAGATCAGCCAGTCGCCACCGAAGTACGCCGAGGCGCCGGCCTGACCGGAAAACAGCAGGGTCCACAGGCGCAGCAAGGTGTAGATGCCGACCTTGGTCATGATCGCAAACATCGCCGCCACCGGCGCACTTGCCGAGGAGTACGCCGGCACCAGCCAGAAATTCAGCGGCCACATCCCGGCCTTGGCCAGGAACGCCACCGCCAGGATGCCCGCGCCTGCATGCAAAAGTCCCCGATCGGCTTCGGGCACCAGCGGAATCTTCAGCGCCAGGTCGGCCATGTTCAGGGTGCCGGTGACGCCGTAGATCAGCGCCGCGCCAATCAGGAACAGGGTCGAGGCCAGCAGGTTGATCGAGATGTAATGCAGCCCCGACGACACCCGCGCCCGGCCCGACCCGTGCAGCATCAAGCCATAGGACGCGGCCAGCAGCACTTCGAAAAACACGAACAGGTTGAACAGGTCCGCCGTCAGGAAGGCGCCATACAGGCCCATCAGCTGGATCTGGAACAGCGCGTGGAAGCTCGAACCGGCGCTGTCCCAGCGCGCCATGGCGAACAGCAGCGCACAGACGCCGATAATGCCGGTCAGCACCAGCATCAGCGCCGACAGGCGATCGACCACCAGCACCAGGCCGAATGGCACCTGCCAGTTGCCCGGCAGATACACGCCAATGGAACCGGCGATGCCGGTGGTTTGCGTCCATTGCAACAGCAGCACTGAAATACCCAGCCCCAGCAGGCTGGAGAACAGGTTGATCTTGGCTTTGAGCGGGCGGTGCTTCTCGCCGAGCATCAGCATGATCGCGGCGGTCAGCAGCGGCAGCAGGATGGGGGCGGCGATCAGGTGCGACATCGGATTCATTCTTTAGGCTCCCGGCCATCCACATGGTCGGTGCCGGTCAGACCGCGCGAAGCCAGCAAGACCACCAGGAACAGTGCGGTCATGGCGAAGCTGATGACGATGGCGGTGAGTACCAGTGCTTGCGGCAGCGGGTCGGTGTAGTGCAGCAGATCCTGGGGCACGCCGTCCTTGATGATCGGCTCCTTGCCGATGAACAGGCTGCCCATGCTGAAGATGAACAGGTTGACACCGTACGACAGCAGGCACAGGCCCATGACCACCTGGAACGTCCGCGGACGCAGGATCAGCCAGACGCCGGACGCGGCCAGGACGCCGATGGCGATGGCGATGACTTCTTCCATCAGACAGCCTCCTTGATGACGACAAGTTTGGGCTGGGCCGCGGTCTTGTGACCCCGCACCGATTGGTGGGCGAGGGCGGTCAGGATCAACAGCGTCGAACCGACCACCACGGCGTACACGCCGACATCAAAGAACAGCGCACTGGCCAGGTGAATGTCGCCCAGCAGCGGCAGGTCGAAATGCCAGGTGTGGGTGGTCAGGAACGGATAGCCGACGACCATCGCGCCCAGGCCGGTGACGGTGGCGAACAGCAGGCCGACGCCCATCCAGCGCAGCGGCCGCAGGCTCATTTGCGCTTCGACCCACTGGGTGCCGGCGACCATGTACTGCAGGATGAACGCCACCGACATCACCAGGCCCGCGACAAAGCCGCCGCCCGGCTGGTTGTGCCCGCGCATGAACAGGTAGAACGAGACCACCAGCGCAATTGGCAGCAGCAGGCGAACCAGCACCGCCGGGACCATCATGAAGCCGAGCGCGGTGTCGCTGGCGTGACGCGGGTTGACCAGGTCGGTGACCACGTCCGGCGCGAGCAGGCGCTGCTGGGCCGGCAACTGCAGGCTTTCCTTCGGCGGACGGAAGCGTCGCAGCAGGGCGAACACGGTAAGCGCCACGGCCGCCAGCACGGTGATTTCGCCGAGGGTGTCGAAGCCGCGGAAGTCCACGAGCATCACGTTGACCACGTTGCTGCCGCCGCCTTCGGGCAGGGCGCGGCTGAGGTAGAACGAAGAAATGTCGTTCGGCGTCTGGCGGGTCAGCATCGCGTAGGCCAGCAACGCCATGCCACCGCCGACTACCGCCGACAGCAGCAAGTCGCGGATGCGGCGGATGCGCGCCCTGCGCAGGCTGCTCGGCAGCGGCGAAACCTCTTCGATCCGCCGTGGCAGCCAGCGCAGGCCCAGCAGGATCAACACCGTGGTCACCACTTCGACCACCAGTTGCGTCAACGCCAGGTCCGGGGCCGAGAACCAGACGAAGGTCACACAGGTCATCAGGCCGCAGACGCTGACCATGGTCAGGGCGGCCAGACGATGGTACTTGGCCTGGTATGCGGCGCCGAGGGCGCAGGCAATCGCCAGCAGCCAGAGGATGACGAACACGATCGAGCCCGGGATTTTCGGTCGGTCGCCCCAGTGCAGGCTGCTGTGCAACATCGGGATCAACCCGGCCAGGACCGCGGCGAGCACCATCAGGAACAATTGCATCTGCAGGCGCCGGGTATTGATCAGCGGTTCCAGGCGTCGGGCAAGGCGCATCATCAGCACCAGGCTGCGTTCGAACAGGCGCTTGCCATTGAAGCGGCCAATCAGCGGCGGGTAATGGAAGCGACCGAGCTTGAGCTGCTTGCGCAATAGCAGGTACAGCGCGATGCCGCCGGACATGGCGATCAGGCTCATGATCATCGGCGCGTTCAAGCCGTGCCAGATCGCCAGGCTGTACTCGGGCAAGGTGCCGCCCACGACCGGTTGCGCGGCAGCGGCGAGCAACGGGCCGACCACTTGCGCCGGGAAGATCCCCACCACCAGGCAGGTGAACACCAGCAGCTCGACCGGCGCGCGCATCCAGCGCGGCGGCTCGTGCGGGGTGTGGGGCAGGTCGGTAGCGGTCGGGCCGAAGAACACGTCAACGGTGAAACGCAGGGAATAGGCGACACTGAAGGTCCCGGCGATGGTCGCGACGATCGGCAGGGTGGCTTCGATCCAGGCCGTGGCGTTGATGAACACGGTCTCGGCGAAGAACATCTCCTTGGACAGGAAGCCGTTGAGCAGCGGCACGCCGGCCATGGAGGCGCTGGCGACCATGGCCAGGGTCGCGGTGAACGGAATCAGCTTGAACAGGCCGTTGAGCCGGCGGATGTCGCGGGTGCCGCTTTCGTGGTCAATGATGCCGGCCGCCATGAACAGCGAGGCCTTGAACGTGGCGTGGTTGAGGATGTGGAACACCGCGGCTACGGCGGCCAGCGGGCTGTTCAGGCCCAGCAGCAGGGTGATCAGGCCCAGGTGGCTGATGGTCGAGTACGCCAGCAGGCCCTTGAGGTCGTTCTGGAACATCGCGCAATACGCGCCGAGCAGCAGGGTGGCGGCGCCGGCACCACTGACGATGTAGAACCATTCTTCACTGCCCGAGAGCGACGGCCACAGGCGAGCCAGCAGGAACACCCCGGCCTTGACCATCGTTGCCGAGTGCAGATAGGCCGAAACCGGTGTCGGCGCGGCCATGGCGTGGGGCAGCCAGAAGTGGAAGGGGAATTGCGCGCTTTTGCTTAGCGCGCCGATCAGGATCAGGGGCAGCAGGATAGGGTAGAGGGCATGAGCACGAATCAGCTCGCCGGCGGCCAGGACCTTGTCCAGGTCATAGCTGCCGACCACATGGCCAAGCAGCATGACCCCCGCCAACAGGCACAAGCCGCCCGCACCGGTGACCATCAGCGCCATATAAGCACCGCGTCGCGCGTCGGCGCGGTGGTGCCAATAGCCGATCAACAGGAACGAGAAGAGGCTGGTCAGCTCCCAGAAAAACACGATCTGGATGAGGTTGCCGGAGATTACCAGCCCGAGCATGGCACCCATGAACGCCAGGAAAAACGCGAAAAAACGCGGTACCGGATCGTCCGGCGACATGTAGTAGCGGGCGTACAGCGACACCAGCGTGCCGATGCCCAGCACCAGCATCGAGAACAGCCAGGCGAAACCGTCCATGCGCAGGACAAAGTTCAGGCCAAGGCTGGGCAGCCAAAGGAATTCTTCGCGGATCACGCCGCCATGGGCGATTTGCGGGTACAGCAGGGCGACCTGGACGGTGCCGATCAAAGCGACCAGGCCAGCCAATAACGATTCGGTATTACGCGCGTTGTGAGGCAGCACCGCTGCCAGACAGCTGCCTATGAAAGGCAGAAGCAGTAGAACTATCAGGGACATAGGCTTCTAATCTGCGGAAGTTTGTGAAGCATCATACGTGCCAGTTCCCGGATCGCCAAACGCCAAGCTGTCGCAGAATCCTACAAGGTAGACGGAAAAGTCTTGCTTCACATTGTTTCGAAGGCCTGCGTTCAGCAGGTCCGGCCTCTTCGCGAGCAGGCTCGCTCCCACAGGAGAATGCATTTCAACTGTGGGAGCGAGCCTGCTCGCGAAAGCTATCTTCCAGACGTTGCAGATTTTGCGGTTAACCCTGGGTTTCCCGCTCCAACGCTTCCTCAGCCACAGCGGCCTTACCCTTGGTCTTCAACTCACTGACAATCACCGCCGCCACGATCAATCCCGCTCCCACCAGCGCAATCGCCGGCAGTCGCTCCCCGGCGATCCGCCCGACAATCCCGGCCCACACCGGCTCACCGGCATAGATCAAGGTCGCGCGGGTTGGCGAAACACTCTTCTGCGCCCAGTTCATCGCCACCTGGATCGCCGCACTCGCCGCGCCCAGCCCAAGGGCACTGCACAACAGCAACCAGGAGAAATCAGGAATGTGTTCCTGGGTCGGCACCACCATCAGGAACGACAGCAGCGACGTGACCGCCAATTGCACCACGGTCACCCGTTTCACATCGACCTGGCCGGCAAAGTTGCTGATCAGGATGATCTCCGCCGCAATGGCAATGGCGCTGATCAAGGTAGCGATTTCACCGGGGCTGAAGTTCAATGCCGCGCCGGAAGGGCCCGACAGCAGCATCAACCCGGTAAATGCCAGCATGATGCCAATACTTGGCATCAGCCCCGGACGACGCCCCAGTACCAGCCATTGCAGCAACGGCACGAAGGGCACGTACAGCGCGGTAATGAACGCCGACTGGCTGCTGGGAATGCTTTGCAGCCCGACCGTCTGCAGGCCGTAGCCGAGCATGATCGCCACGCCGATGAAGGCGCCGGCCTTCAATTCAAACAAGGTCAGGTCCCGCAGGCTGCGCCAGGAGAACAGCGCGACGATGATCGCGGCGGCGGCAAAGCGCAGGCCGACGAAAAACATCGGGCCACTGACGGTCATCGCATGCTGGACCAGCAGAAAGGTCCCGCCCCAGACCATGGTGATCAACACCAGCACGCACTCGGCCTTGCTGAGTCGCAGGAAACGGGAGGGAGCCTGGGAGGAGTTCACCGACGTCATGATCTTGCACACTGTTTGAGGGGGACGCACAATGCTCCCGAAGTTGGGCAGTATACTGCGCAACACCATCAAGTGAGCAATATAGTGCACAAAGATTCCTCGCCCCGGGCTTCGGTCCTGCAACACGTCAGCCAGAACATTCGGCGGTTGCGCCATGCCGCCGATATGAGCCAGACCGCGTTGGCGGAAAAATCCGGTGTCAGTCGCCGGATGCTGGTGGCGATCGAGGCCGGCGAAAAGAACGTTAGCCTGACCACCCTCGACCGTGTGGCCGAAGCGCTGGACGTGGCGTTCAGCGACCTGATCCAGGCCCCCGATGTGCGCGACCATAGCCGCATCAACGAACTCGCCTGGGCCGGAACGATCCCCGGTAGCAAGGCGGTGCTGCTGGCCAAGGCCAATGCCACCCGTGAAGTCGAACTCTGGGAATGGCGCCTGGAGCCGGGCGAGCATTATCCGTCGGAGCCTGACGCCGAAGGCTGGAGCGAACAGTTCTACGTGTTCGAAGGCTGCCTGACGGTGATGGTCGGCGAGGTGCCGCACAAGATCGCCGCCGGCGAGTTCTTCATGTTCGCCAGCAACCAGCCGCATTCCTATCGCAACGAGGGAGAAGTCGCGGTGCGCTTTGTGCGCAATGTGGTGATCTGAACTGTTGGCCGGTCAACACTGGATAAACATTTTGCTGTTCTGAAGCTAAAAGCTTTTCTCTAATAATTCGTTAAGATTTTGATAAATAACGAATTTAAATTCAGGCACGACTCCTGCAAAAGCTCTGGTGCATTCACCCAGAACCCGGAGTCGGCCCATGACAGCCTCAGCCCAATCCCCCCGCTCGGCCAGTGTGAGCCCTGCCCATGTGATCCGCTCGGATGCGGAAGCGATTGCCATCGCCCACAAGCTCGCGGCGCGATTCGCCGTCGAAGCCAGCGTGCGCGATCGCGAACGACGTCTGCCGGTTGCCGAGCTCGACGAGTTCTCCGCTAGCGGCCTCTGGGGCATCACCGTGCCAAAAGCCTACGGTGGCGCCGGAGTGTCTTATGTGACCGTCGCCGAAGTGATCAAGATCATTTCCGCCGCTGATTCTTCCCTGGGCCAGATCCCGCAAAACCACCTTGGCGTGCTCGACATCCTGGTGCAAACCGCCAGCGAAGAGCAGAAACAGTACTACTTCGGCAAAGTGCTGCAGGGTTACCGCTTCGGCAACGCCTTCTCGGAATCGAAAAGCAAACACGCCGGGGCTTTTGAAACCCGTATTCACTTCAACGACGACACCGCGCAAATCGACGGCGAGAAGTTCTACTGCACCGGCGCGCTGTTTGCGCACATCGTGCCGGCGGTGGCGGTCAACGAACAGAACCAGGCGTTCATCGCTTTCATCGAGCGCGACAATCCCGGCTTGACGGTGATCGACAGTTGGGACGGATTCGGCCAGCGCACCACCGCCAGCGGTGGCGTGACCCTGAACGCGGTGCAGGTCCCGCTCAGCGCGGTGATCCCGGCCCACAAAGCCTTCGATGAGCCAACCGCCGACGGCCCGATCTCACAAATCATCCAGGCCGCCGTGGACACCGGTATCGCCGTGGGTGCCCTGGAAGAAACCAAGCGCTACGCCCGTGAAGCGCGGCCATGGATCGACAGCGGCCAGGACCACGGCTGGCAGGACCCGTTCAGCATTGCCGCCATCGGCGATCTCGAATGGCGTGTGCGGGGTAGCGAAGCGATCCTGAAAAAGGCCGGCCAGGCCATTGACGCCGCGCTGCTCGACGCCAATGAAGACACGGTGGCGCACGCCTCGGTGGTGGTCGCCCAGGCCAAGGTGCTGTCCGCCGAAATCGCCTTGCTCACCAGCAGCAAGCTCTTCGAACTGGCCGGTACCCGCTCGGTGCTCGGCAAATACAACCTCGACCGTCACTGGCGCAACGCCCGCACCCATACGCTGCACGACCCGGCGCGCTGGAAATTCCACTTGATCGGCAACTACCTGCTCAACGGCGTAAAGCCTGCGCGCCACGCCTGGAACTGAGGAGTCCACCATGAACGCCTTGACCCAACCGATTGCCGCCGGGCAACCCCTGGCCAACAGCCGGCATGACCTGCACAACGCGCGTAGCCTGCTCGATGCGACCTTGCGTTTCGTCCGCCAGCACAACCAGGCAACTGATGAGCCTCTGGTGATCAGCCGCCTTGGCGATGTGCACATCCGCATCGAAGTGGCCGCTGCGCTGCTGGAACGCGCTGAAGAATTTCTCGCCAGTGGCACTGACGACATCGAAGTCAGCATCGCCGAAGCCGAATCCCGCCTGGCCAGCGCCGAGGCTTTGAGCACAGCCAGCAACGCCGAATTCGAACTCACGGGGCAGCGCACCGCATTGCCGGGTTCGCTGCACGATCCGCTGCGCGGCAAGCTCCACCTCATCGGCAACTTTCGCCTCAACGGCATTCACCCGCCCAGCTTGCACACATCAACCAAGGGAGCCGTTTGATGGCCCGTGAAATCCGTCTCAATGCTTTCGACATGAACTGCGTCGGCCATCAGTCGCCAGGGTTGTGGGCGCATCCGCGGGATCGTTCCTGGCAGTACAAGGACCTGGAATACTGGACAGATCTGGCGAAAATCCTCGAGCGCGGCAAGTTCGACGGCCTGTTCATCGCCGATGTGCTTGGCATCTACGACGTCTATAACGGTAACGGCGATGCGGCAATCCGCCAGGCGGCCCAGGTGCCGGTCAACGACCCGCTGCAACTGATCCCGCCGATGGCGCTGGTGACCGAACACCTGGGCTTTGGCCTGACCGCGTCGCTGTCGTTCGAGCATCCGTACCCGTTTGCCCGACGCCTGTCGACCCTCGATCACCTGACCAAGGGCCGCGCTGGCTGGAACATCGTGACCTCGTACCTGGAGAGCGGGGCGAAGAACCTCGGGCAGAAAACCCAGACCGAACACGACGCCCGCTACGACTTCGCCGAAGAGTACCTGCAGGTTTGCTACAAGCTCTGGGAGGGCAGTTGGGAAGAGGGCGCGATCCTGCGCGATCGCGAGCGGCGGATCTTCAGCGACCCGAGCAAAATCCACGAGATCCAACATGTCGGCAAACACTTCCAGGTGCCGGGGATTCACCTCTGCGAGCCCTCGCCGCAACGCACTCCGGTGTTATATCAGGCGGGGGCGTCAAGTCGCGGCAAGCAGTTCGCCGCCGAGCATGCCGAGTGTGTGTTCGTCGCCGCACCGTCGAAAGTGCTGCTGAAGAAAACCGTGGCCGACATCCGCAAGCGTGCAGCGCAGGCGGGGCGTGATCCGTCGAAGATCCTGATTTTCAACCTGCAGACGGTGATCCTCGGCGAGACCGACGCCAAGGCCAAGGCCAAGTTCGAGGAATACAAGAGCTGGGTCAGTTATGAGGGCGCGATGGCGTTGATTTCCGGCTGGACGGGCATCGATTTCAGTCAGTTCAACCCGGATGAACCGCTCAAGCATGTGCACACCAATGCCATTCAATCGGCGGTGGAGGCGTTCTCCACGGCCAATCCGAACAAGGTCTGGACCCCCAATGAACTGGCCGACTGGGTGGGCATCGGTGGCTTTGGCCCGTTGTTTGTCGGGAGCCCGGAAACCGTTGCCGATCTGCTGCAGGAATGGGTCGAGGAGACGGATGTGGATGGCTTCAACCTGGCGTATGCGCTGACCCACGAAACGTTCATCGATGCCGTGGAGTTGCTGGTGCCGGAGTTGCAGAAACGCGGTGTGTACAAGACCGAATACGCGCCGGGGACATTGCGCGAGAAGTTGTTCGGTGAAGGACCGCGCTTGCCGCAGATTCATCCGGGCAGCGGGTACCGCGATCTGGCGGGGTTGCGGCAGCAGGAGAGAAAGGTGGTGTCTGCCTGAGTAGATGATCGTTCCCACGCTCTGCGTGGGAATGCATCCCGGGACGCTCCGCGTCCCTGCATCAGGAGCGGACGCAGAGCGTCCATGGCGGCGTTCCCACGCAGAGCGTGGGAACGATCATGGCATCTTCGCGAGCAGGCTCGCTCCCACATTACCCATGAACAGGAGGTCAACCCATGAGCGTGCACGAACTCAAGCGTCCGCCGATTGCGGATACCAGGGAATGGCAGGTCAGCGCACCCAAGGCGCTGGAGCAATTGCGCCATTGGGCGCAAATCAGTCCTTTGCAGCCAGCGCTGCGGCACAAGCGTCACGGGCAATGGTTTGCCTGGCGCTGGATCGATGTCTTGCGCGATGTCGAGCGCCTGGCCGATGGCTTGCGCCAGCAAGGATTCGATGAGGATTCGCGGCTGGCCGTCAGCGGCGCCTTCGAGCCGAACCTGTTGCTGCTGGCCCTGGCGGCTCAGCACATCGGCGGCGAGGTGCTGGCCATCGCCGACAACCTCGACGCTCCCGCCTTGCACAACGTCCTGTGGCGCAGCAGCCCTGGCCACGCCTTTGTGCAGGGACGGCAGGCGCGGCAACTCTGGCTCAACCAGGGCCAGTCGTTGCTCGACTTCGCCGAGCTGCTGGGCCCGACAGAGCATCCGCAACGGCTTCGCCTCGGTGTGAACGCAGAACAGTTATGGAGCGAAGAGGGCACCGAGTGGCAGGGCGGCCTGAGCGTCTTGTTCGAACTGTGGCTGGGCAGCGGGCAAACCCTGGCTTTCCCGGAAAGCCCTGGCAGCGCCAGTCGTGATCGCCGTGAAGTGGCGCCTACGGGCTTGCTGCTCTCCGCCGGGCGCCTGCAACTGCTTGCCATGGAAATCGAAAGCCGCCTCGCGTCACCGGGCACCTGGCGCCGCCGCCTGTGCGACTGGGCCATTGCCCAGCCGCAAAAGCCCCTGCAACGCCTGATCAAGACCCGCGTCCGCCGCCTGCTGGGCTTTCACAACCTGCACTTCATCTGGCAAGCCACGCGCACCGCGCAAGCGCAATCCACGCCTGCCTGGCTCGCCGAATTCAAACGGAACATCGCATGATCTCGACCGATTCCATCCTGCAAGTCAGCGGTATTTCCCTGTCCTTCAAAGGCGTCAAGGCGATCAACGACCTGTCGTTCGATGTGCGCCGTGGCGAGATCTGCGCGTTGATCGGCCCCAACGGGGCGGGCAAGAGTTCGTTGCTCAATGTGCTCAACGGCGTGTACCGCTTCGATGCCGGTTCGATCGTGTTCGAGCAGCAGTCTTTCAAGCGCATCGATCCTTTGAGCGCTGCGCGCCGGGGCATAGGCCGAACGTTCCAGAACAACGCGCTGTTCAAGAAAATGAGCGTGATCGACAACCTCCTGACCGGCCTGTCGCGACACCTGCGCAGCAGCTTCATCGAGCAGGCATTGGGTTTGCCACGAGCCCGGCTTGAAGCCGAACAGTTTCGCCAGCAGGCCCAAGGCATCCTCGAATTCCTCGAACTGCAAGCCCAACGCGATGTGCCGGTGGGCAATCTCGCCTATGGCCTGCAAAAGCGCGTCGAGCTGGGCCGCGCCCTGATCGCCGGTCCGAGCCTATTGCTGCTCGACGAGCCGATGGCCGGGATGAACGCCGAGGAAAAACAGGATATGGCCCGATTCATCGCCTACATCAACCGTGACCTTGGCACCACGGTGGTGTTGATCGAACACGACATGAGCGTGGTGATGGGCCTGTCCGACCATGTGGTGGTACTCGACTACGGGCGCAAGGTTGGCGATGGCACGCCTGCCCAGGTGCAGGCCAACCCTGAGGTGATCGCGGCGTATCTGGGAGTGGTGCACTGATGACGTTCTTCGTTGAAACCCTGCTCGGCGGCTTGCTCGCTGGAACCCTGTATTCGCTGGTCGCCATCGGCTTCGTGCTGATCTACAAGGCCAGCGGTGTGTTCAATTTCGCCCAGGGCGCGATGCTGTTGTTCGCCGCGCTGACTTTCGTCAGCCTGCACGATCAGGGTGTGCCGTTTGCCCTGGCGCTGCTGTTGACAGTGCTGGTGATGATCGTTGGCGCGCTGTTGATCGAGCGGCTGGTGCTGCGACCCTTGGTCAATCGCTCACAGATCACCCTGTTCATGGCCACGCTCGGCCTGTCCTTCATCATCGAAGGCCTGGCGCAAGGCTTGATGGGCTCGCAGGTCCGGGCGCTGGACCTGGGCATCGACGACGTGCCGCTGTTCATTGGCGCGATGATGTTCAGCCAGTTCGACCTGATCGCCGCCGCTGCGGCCATCGTGCTGGTGACGGTGCTGGCACTGCTGTTCAACAAGACCCGCATCGGCATCTCGTTGCGGGCGGTGGCAGATGACACCACCGCCGCGCTGTCCATCGGCATCAACCTCAACCGCATCTGGCAGATCGTCTGGGCCGTGGCCGGAGTGGTCGGACTCGTGGCCGGGTTGCTCTGGGGGGCGCGACAAGGGGTGCAGTTTTCCCTGTCGCTGGTGGTGCTCAAGGCGTTGCCGGTGTTGATCATCGGTGGTTTCACCTCGATTGGCGGGGCGATTGTCGGCGGGCTGATCGTCGGTGCGGCGGAGAACCTCGCCGAAGTCTACATCGGCCCGCTGATCGGTGGCGGCATCACGCCGTGGTTTGCTTATGTCCTGGCCCTGGCCTTCCTCTACATCCGTCCCGCCGGCCTGTTCGGCGAGCGCGCCATCGAGCGAGTCTGAACCCATGTCGATTTCCCTTACCCGTGAAACCGCACCGGCGGTGTTGGTCCGGCGCCGCGTGCCGTTCGGTCTGGTCGGCTTATTGCTGATCGCGGTTGTCGTCGTTCCACTGACCGGCAACGACTATTGGTTGAACGCCATTCTGATTCCGTTCCTGGTGCTGTCCCTGGCCGGACTTGGCCTGAACCTGCTGACCGGCTACACCGGGCAAACCTCGGTGGGTGCGGCCGGGTTCATGGCGGTCGGGGCGTTTGCCACGTACGGTTTTCTGTTGCGTTTGCCTGAACTGGGGCTGCCAGTGGCGTTGCTGGGTGGCGGTTTGATCAGTGCGGTGGTGGGCTTTTTTTTCGGGCTGCCGAGTTCGCGGATCAAGGGCTTTTACCTGATGGTTACCACCCTGGCGGCGCAGTTTTTCCTGGAGTGGCTGTTCGTCAAATTCCCCTGGTTCTACAACTACGGCTCGTCCGGCACCATCAGCGCACCGAAACTGGCGCTGTTCGGCCATGACCTGAACACGCCGCTGGGCCGCTATTGGCTGACCCTGACCACTGTGCTGCTGCTGACTTGGGTCGCGGTGAACCTGGTGAAAAGCCAGATCGGCCGCAACTGGATGGCGATCCGCGACATGGACACCGCCGCTGCCGTCATCGGTATTCCCGTGGCGCGCTACAAGCTCCTGGCATTTGCCGTCAGCTCGTTCTACCTGGGCATCGCCGGCGCCTTGTGGGCCTTTGCCTACCTGGGCACCGCCAGTGCCAGCAGTTTCGATATCAATCGATCATTCCAGATCCTGTTCATCATCATTATCGGTGGCATGGGCAGCATCGCCGGCAACTTCGTCGGCGCGGCATTCATCAGCCTGTTGCCAATCCTGCTCAGCCACCTCGGCCAAGCCTTGCTCGGTGGCGCGGTGGATGCCGGGCAGCTGCAAAACCTGCAAAAAATCATCTTCGGCGTGCTGATCATCCTGTTCCTGATCAAGGAACCGGAAGGCTTGATCCGCCTGCTGGGCAATCTTCGTGAACGGCTGGGCCACTGGCCGCTGCGCTTCTGAATCCTTCCACTACTAGAGAAACAACATGCGTGCATCCTTGAAACGCTCCCTGCTCGGCGCCGCTTTGGCGCTGGCGGTTTTCGGCAGTGCAGTACCGATGGCCCAGGCCTCGGCGGACCAGCAGTTCTTTCCGTTGGCCACTTACCGGGTCGGCGCCTACGCCTCCAGCGGCGTACAGGTGTGGGCCGGGATGATCGATTACCTCAACTACATCAACGAGGTCGAAGGCGGGATCAATGGGGTGAAACTGGTTTGGCAGGAATGCGAAACCGAATGGACGGCGGAGAAGGGCATCGAGTGTTACGAGCGCTTCAAGAATGGCCTGGATGGCGCGCCCGTAGCGGTCTATCAACCTAACGGCGCGCCGGCGGCCTATGCCCTGAGTGAACGGGCGGAAGTCGACAGGATTCCGCTGATCACCCTGGGTTATGGCCGCACCGAAGCCACCGACGGCACGGTGTTCCCGTACAACTTCCCGGTGATGCTGACCTTCTACAGCGAAGCCTCCAGCCTGATCAACTACATCGCCCAGCGAGAGGGTGGCTTCGACAAACTCAAGGGCAAGAAAATCGCCACGGTCTACCACGACTCCGCATACGGTCGCGAAACCCTGGGGCCGCTCAAGCTGTTGGCCGAGAAGTACGGGTTCGAGAACATCCAGATTCCGGTGGCCGATCCGGGCAATGAGCAATCGGCGCAATGGCGGCAGATCCGTCAGCTCAACCCGGACTGGGTGTTCCTGCGCACCTGGGGCGTGTCGACCCCGGTGGCGGTCAAGACCGCTGCGCGTTTCGGCTTCCCGGTGGACCACATCGTCGGCGACATCTGGGCCAGCTCCAGCGAAGACGTGCTGCCCGCTGGCGCTGCCGCCAAAGGCTACCTGGCGCTGACGCCGTACCCGGCCGGCACTGACTTCGAGATCCACAAGCGCCTCAAGCAATACATCCTCGACAAGGGCAAGAGCGACCTCAAGGACCTGAAGAATTTCGGCAGCGTCTACTACAACTCCGGGCTGGTGAATGCCGCCGTGGCGGTGGAAGCGATTCGCACCGCCCAGGGCAAATTCGGCAAGCGCCCGCTCAACGGTGAGGAAGGGCGTTGGGGCCTGGAACATCTGAATATCGACGATGCGCGGCTCAAGGACATGGGTTACTTGGGCCTGATGCAAAACCTCAAGTTGTCTTGCAAGGATCACGAGGGCGGCGGTTCGGCGCGGGTGCAGCAGTGGGACGGCGCCAACTGGACGCTGATCAGCGACTGGATCGCCGCCGACCGCGCGTTGCTGCGGCCGTTGATCGACGAGAAATCCGCCGCGTTCGCCAAGGAAAAAGGCCTGACGCCACGCACCTGCACCGCAGAGGAATAATCATGAGCGAAGCCGCCAGCGACATTGCCGTCAACGATCTGTTGCGGGTCAATGACATCGAAGTGATCTACGACGGCGCGATCCTGGCCGTGGCCGGCGTCTCGCTGACGGTGCCCAAGGGCGGCATCGTCGCGTTGCTCGGCGCCAACGGCGCGGGTAAAAGCACCACGCTCAAGGCGATTTCCGGCCTGGTGCGGGCCGAGCGGGCCGAGGTCAGTCGTGGCAGCATCGAGTTCCTGGGGCGTGATACCGCAGGCGTCGATCCGAGCCTGCGGGTGCGCGAAGGGATGGTCCACGTACTGGAGGGCCGGCACGTCTTCGCGCAATTGACGGTGGAGGACAACTTGCGCAGTGGTGGATTTGTCCGCGGCTTGAGTCGCCAGGACATGGCCCGGGAGCTGGAGCGCATCTACGCCTGGTTTCCGCGCCTGAAAACCAAGCGCAAGACCCAGGCCGGCCTCACGTCCGGTGGCGAACAGCAGATGGTCGCCATCGGCCGCGCATTGATGACACGTCCTACTTTGGTACTGCTCGACGAACCTTCCATGGGATTGGCGCCTATCATCGTCCAGGAGATTTTCGAGATCGTCGCCCAGCTCAACCGCGACGCACAAGTGAGCTTCCTGATTGCCGAGCAAAATATTAATGTGGCGCTCAAGTACGCTTCCACGGCCTATGTCCTCGACACCGGCCGGGTGGTGTTGTCCGGCAGCGCCAGCGAGCTGCTGGCCCGGGGCGATCTGCATGACTTCTATCTAGGTAAACACTGAGCAGTGAGAACGGCATGAGTGAAACCCAAAACGGACAGGCGAGCGACGTCATCCGTCACGCGGACATCCTGATTATCGGCGGCGGCCTCAGCGGCGCGATGTTGGCGGCGCAACTGTTACGCCTGCCGGGCAAGCGCCAGGTGCTGGTGATCGAACCGCGCGCCGAGCTCGGGCGCGGCGAGGCCTACAGCGCCGTGGAGCTTGGGCATACGCTCAACGGCAACGCGGCGCGAATGAGTGTCGATCCGGACAACGCCGATGACCTGACCCAATGGTTGACCGACTACATTGCGGCCGGCGGCTGGCCGGAGTCGGATGAGCAGCATGTACCGGTCAGCGAGTTGTTCCCGCCCCGGGGGATTTTCGGCCTGTACGTGCAGCAACGCCTGGCCGAGGCGCAAGCGCTGGGTGCGTTGAACGGCTCGACGGTCGAGCATGTGCGCGCCGAGGTGGTGGATCTGCAAACCGATGCGCAGTCGGTGCGCTTGAGCTTGAGCGACGGCCAGCGACTGCAGGGTTCCTTTGCCGTGCTCGCGACGGGGATGTTCCCGGCCGCGCGCACGCCGCAGACGCAGTCCAGCGGTTTGAACGCGGCGGCGCTTGACCCGTGGGATGTTGCTGCGATGCGCCAGCTCGATCCGCAGTCGACGGTGCTGATCATCGGCTCGGGGCTGACCATGGTCGATGCCGTGGTGTCGCTGGAACAGGCCGGGCATCGCGGGCCGATCAACGTGTTTTCCCGTCACGGCCTGTTGCCCCATGTGCGGCGCCAGCCACCGGCCTGGGTGGATTTCCTGGCCGAGGATCAGAGCATTCGCACGCCACGACAGCTGGTGCGTGAATTACGCCGGCATTGCCGCGATGCCATCGCCCGGGGCATTGACTGGCAGGCACCGCTGGACACGGTGCGGGCGCACATCGGCCGTCTGTGGAGTCAGGCCACCGACTTGCAGCGGCGGCAATTCGTGCGCCATGTACGGCCGTGGTGGGAAAGCCATCATCACCGCTCGCCACCGTTGAGCGCCGAACTGGTGGAACGCCTGCACAAGGAAGGGCGATTGCAGATTCAGGCAGCCTCGTTCAAAGGGCTGGAGCCTTCTTCGGGCAATGAGGTGAGTATTCGAATTCGCCGCCGAGGTGAAACGCAAACCGTTGTCGTCAGTGGCGCGGCATTGATCAACTCCAGCGGCATCGAATATGACTGGCGACGGGTGGCGCGACCATTGCCCCGGCAATTGCTGGCGCGCGGGCTGATTCGCCCGGGACACCTGGCGCTGGGCATTGCGGCCGAGGTCGACGGTGCGGTACTGGATGCCGATGGTCAGGCTGCGAGCCGACTGTTTGCCATGGGCCCACCGTTGCGCGGGATGTGGTGGGAAAGCACTGCGGTCACAGATGTCGCAAGCCAGGCCAAGGCACTGGCCGCGCGATTGGCAACACCATAAACCCTGTAGGAGCTGTGTAGATGCAACAAACCCCGCATTGGCGGGGTTTGTTGTTTCAGGCAGCCCAAGGCTGTTGATCAATAGCGCTGATACTTGGAGCCGAACTCAGGGCGGTTTTCTGCGACGTAGAGTTTGTCTTTCTGGTCAGCGCTGACGGTGTTCACGTTGAGTGTCGCCGGCTGGCTGACTTTCGCCGCTGCAACCAGCGGGGTAGTGGCGTGGGGGGCGGCAATGGCGCTAGTGGCACCAAGCACCGAAAGGGCGAAGCCGAGACCGATGAGGCTTTTCATGATGTTGCTCCAGAGCGTGGGGAGAAGATGTGGCCACTGTAGTGCTGGAGCGTCGCGATGAAAAAACACCCTTGCGCATAGTCGTTATCGAGGGTGTTGATCTATTCAGGCCTGTGCATCGAGCATTTCCACCGGGTAGGAGAACACGTATCCCTCGCTGCGCACGGTCTTGATGTAGGTCGATTCCCGTGAGTCGTCCTTGAGTCGTTGGCGCAGGCGGCTGACCAGCAAATCAATCGAACGGTCGAACAGATCGGCGTCGCGGCCTTGGGTCAGGTTGAGCAATTGGTCGCGACTCAGAACCCGTTGCGGGTGATCGAGGAACACCCGCAGCAGGCGGTATTCGGCGCCACTGAGGGCCACCAGGGTGCCGTCTTCGTCGAGCAAATGACGGGCGGTGGTGTCCAGGCGCCAGCGGCCAAAACCGAGCATCCGACCGCTTTCGCTGATCAGCAGATTGGGTGGCAGCATGCGGGTACGGCGCAATACGGCGTTGATCCGCGCCAGCAGTTCGCGGGCGGAGAAGGGTTTGGTCAGGTAGTCGTCAGCGCCCATTTCCAGGCCGAGGATACGGTCGGTTTCATCGTTGCGAGCGGTGAGCATCAGGATCGGCGTGGCTTTGTGCTTACCCGCGCGAAGTTCGCGGCACAGCACCAGGCCGTCGTCGCCGGGCAACATGATGTCGAGCACGATCAGGTCGACCTGGTTGGCTTCGAGGAAGCTGCGCATGTGCCGGCCATCGGGGACCACGGTGGTGCGCAGGCCGTTTTTCTTCAAGTAGTTGCCGACCAGTTCGCGGATTTCGCGATCGTCGTCGACGATCAGGATGTGGTTGACGTGGTCCATCGGTCGATCCTCTTTTTTTGCAACGATACATTTTGTAGGCGTTGGGTTGCCAGCGAAGGCGGCCTCATAGCTCTCGGATGTACCCGATCTACTGATCTACTGATTTACTGTAGGAGCCAGGCTTGCCGGCGAAGGCGCCCTTACAGTCAACCAATTCTCTTTCAGGTGTACATATCCATTCCAGCGGTAACGGCCACCTATGGTTTCGCTCTTACAGCGAGTCACTTTGAAGAGCGGAACGCCGCCCGGCGCAAAGTAACCAAACGCTCCTGCCCCTGGCGTTCGGTGCCTCGCTAATGCTCGGCATGCCCTCGCTCCGGTCCTGCTCCGTGGGCCCGCCGCGATCGACCATCCATGGTCGTGCGCGGCTAAACCGGCATCCATGCCGGTTTACCCACTGCGCAGAACCTCCACTCGGCCTCTCGAGGGGGCAAGA
>NZ_JBYTEO010000019.1:18767-75266 GCF_058791355.1 Pseudomonas sp. EB271-G4-1 | reverse complement strand
TCCGATTATGACTGACGGCCGCCAACAGCAAGGGGGAGCAAGCTCCCCCTTCGGTTTTTACCGGACACTAGTGACGCGGAGCGTGGGAATGATCAGGTGAGGCAGGTCAGTCTTCGCGTTTGACTACGAGGGTCAGAATGTCATAACTGGCCACCAGCTCGCCGAGCTGGTTGGTCACTTCCACATCCCACGCCACCACCCCTTGCGGAACGCCTTGCGGGCTCTTCTTGCCCTGGTCGATCTTGCGTTTGCAGGTCAGGCGCGCCTGGATGGTGTCGCCGATGCCGACCGGGTTGATGAAGCGCAGGGTGTCCAGGCCGTAGTTGGCCAGGACCGGGCCGACGCCAGGGGATACGAACAGGCCGGCTGCTGCCGACAGCACGAAGTAGCCGTGGGCGATGCGCTTGCCGAATTGCGATTCCTTGGCCGCGATGTCGTCGAAGTGCATGTAGAAGTGGTCGCCCGACAGGCAACCGAAGTTCACCAGGTCCGCCTCGGTGACGGTGCGACGGTGAGTCAGCAGCGACTCGCCGATCTGCAGGTCCTGGAAATAGCGACGGAATGGGTGCACTTCGGTTTCGATGACCTTGGCGCCGCGTACGTATTCACCGGTGACCGCTGCCAGCATGGTCGGCGAGCCTTGTACCGCCGCGCGTTGCAGGTAGTGTTTCACCGCACGCAGGCCGCCGAGTTCTTCACCGCCGCCGGCACGACCCGGGCCGCCGTGCTTGAGTTGTGGCAGTGGCGAACCGTGACCGGTGGATTCACCGGCGCAGTTGCGGTCAAGTACCAGCAGACGGCCGTGCAGGGCCGCGGCCACTGGAATCGCTTTGGCGGCGATGTGCGGATCCTTGGTCACCAGGCTTGCCACCAGGCTGCCTTTGCCGCGTGCGGCCAGGGCCAGTGCTTCGTCCAGATCGTCGTAAGCCATCAGGGTGCTGACTGGACCGAACGCTTCGATGTCGTGAGCGCCACCTTCGGCGTGCGGGTCGCGGGCCTGCAACAGGGTCGGGGCGAAGAACGCGCCCTTATCGACGTTCTCGCCGCGAGGTTCGAAACCGTCGCGGGCGCCGAACAGCAGGTCGCTGCTCTGCAACAGCATTTCCAGGCGTTCGGCCACGTCTTTCTGCTGATCGTGGGACGCCAACGCACCCATGCGCACGCCTTCTACCGACGGGTCGCCGACCACCACTTTGGCCAGGCGATCACGCAAGCGAGTGGCCACTGCATCGATGTGCTTGGCCGGGACGATGGCGCGACGGATGGCGGTGCATTTCTGCCCGGCCTTGGTGGTCATCTCCCTGGCGACTTCCTTGATGAACAGCTCGAACTCTTCGTCATCCGGGGTGACGTCCGGAGCGAGGATCGCGCAGTTCAGCGAGTCGGCTTCGGCAGTGAACGGCACCGAATTGCGAATCAGGTTCGGGTTGACCCGAAGCTTGGCCGCGGTGTCGGCGGAACCGGTGAAGGTCACCACGTCCTGGCCTTGCAGGCGATCGAGCAGGTCACCGGTGCCGCCGATAATCAGCTGCAGGCTGCCCGCCGGGAGCAGGCCGGAGTCGTCCATCAGGCGCACCACGGCTTCGGTCAGGTAGCTGGTGGCGCTGGCTGGCTTGACGATGCACGGCATGCCGGCGAGGAAGCTCGGCGCGAATTTTTCCAGCATGCCCCAGATTGGGAAGTTGAAGGCGTTGATGTGCACCGCGACACCGCCGCGTGGCACCAGGATGTGGGTGCCGGCGAAGGTGCCCATCTTGCTCAATTGCAGCGCCGGGCCTTCGTGGACGACGTTGCCCGATGGCAGTTCACGCGAGCCAAGGCTGGCATAGGTGAACAGCGTGCTGTTGCCGCCTTCGATGTCGATCCAGCTGTCGGCACGGGTCGCGCCGCTGTGGTGGGATATCGCGTAGAGCTGTTCCTTGCGTTCGGCCAGGTACAGGGCCAGGGCCTTGAGACGCTGGGCGCGTTGCTGGAAGTCCAGCGCCATCAGGCCGCTGACGCCTTGGCGGCGGCCGTGTTCGATGGCTTCGGCGAAGTCCGGACGCTCTTCATGGGTGCGTGCGATTTCATGGCCGTCGATGGCACTGCGCAGGATTTGTGCGCCTTGTTGGCCGATCCAGCGGCCGGCGATGAAACTTTGCAGGGTAGGGGCGTGGGACATTGCAAATGCTCCGGGTTTGGTCATCAAGTTAAGAATTAGTGTTGGCTGGCGCCCGAAGCGCCGATGCCGGTCATGGAACGAATGAACTGCGCCAGGTAACGGCCGCGCTCAAGGGCGGCACGTGGCGAACGGTCGGTGACGGAAAACAGCCAGGCGCTGAAAAAGGCCAGGCTCATGGAAAACAGTGCCGGGTTGGAATAGGGGAACAGTGCCTGGTCGTGATGCAGCACGTTGACCCACACCGCCGGGCTCAGCACCAGCAAGACGATTGCCGACACCAGCCCCATCAGGCTGCCGCTGACCGCGCCACGGGTGGTCAGGCCTTTCCAGTACATCGAGAGGAACAGCACCGGGAAATTCACCGAGGCCGCGATGGCCAGCACCAGCCCGGACAGGAAGGCAATGTTCTGCGATTCGAACAAAAGGCCAAGGATGATCGCCAGCACACCAATGCACAGGGTGGCGATTCGCGATACACGCATTTCCTGCTGCTCGCTGGCCTGGCCCTTGCGCATCACGCAGGCATACAGGTCGTGGGACACCGCCGAGGCGCCGGACAACGCCAGCCCGGCCACCACCGCCAGGATGGTGGCGAAGGCCACCGCCGAGATGAACCCGAGGAACAGGTTGCCGCCGACCGCCTGGGCCAAATGCACGGCGACCATGTTGCCGCCGCCGATGATCGCGCCGCTGGCATCGCGGTACGCCGGATCGGTGCCGACCATGACGATCGCACCGAAGCCGACGATGATCAGCAGCAAGTAGAAGTAGCCGATGAAACCAGTAGCGTAGAACACGCTTTTACGTGCTTCCCTGGCATCGCTGACGGTGAAGAAACGCATCAGGATATGCGGCAGGCCGGCGGTGCCGAAGATCATGCCCAGGCCCAGGGAAATGGCATCGACCGGATTGGACAGCAAGGCGCCGGGGGCCATGATCGCGCGGCCTTTGGCGTGCACGGCGGTAGCACCGGCGAACATCGCTTCGGTGCTGAAACCGAAATGCTTGAGCACCATGAACGCCATGAAACTGGTACCGAATAGCAGCATCACCGCCTTGATGATCTGCACCCAGGTGGTGGCGAGCATGCCGCCGAAGGTGACATAGAACACCATCAGCACGCCGACCAGCATCACCGCGTAGAGGTAATCGATACCGAACAGCAATTCGATCAGCTTGCCAGCGCCGACCATCTGCGCCACCAGGTACATCAGTGCCACGGTCAGGGTGCCGAAGGCCGACGTCAGGCGCACGGGCGTCTGTTCCAGGCGATAGGAGACCACGTCGGCGAAGGTGTATTTACCGAGGTTGCGCAGGCGTTCGGCGATCAGGAACAGGATGATCGGCCAGCCGGCCAGGACGCCCAATGCATAGAGCAAACCGTCGTAGCCGTTAAGGAACATCATCGCGGAAATGCCGAGGAAGGATGCTGCCGAGATCATGTCGCCGGCAATCGCCAGGCCGTTCTGGAAGCCGGTCATGCCGCCGCCAGCGGTGTAGAAGTCACTGGCCGAGCGGGTGCGCAATGCGGCCCAGCGCGTCACACCGAGGGTGAACAGGACGAACAGCATGAACATGCCGATGGCGTTCCAGTTCAGTGGACGGGACGCGCCCTCGGCGGCTACCGCAAGATCGGTGACCAGAGCCAGCGGCAACAGGAACAACGCAAGAAGACGGCTCATCGGGCGCACTCCTGCTTGAGTTTTTCATTCAGCGGGTCGATCACGTTGTTGGCGCGATAGACGTAGAAACCGGTCAAGGCAAAGGCCAGCACCACGATCACCACACCCACCAGCATGCCCACGGTGGTCACGCCGCCACTCAGGGACTGGCCGAGGGTGGAGGGGGAGAACGCCACCAGCAGGACAAAGCCGAAATAGATCACCAGCATGATCAGCGACAGGGACCAGTACAGCGCCTGCTTGCGGCGTACCAGCTGGATGAAGTGGGGGTGCTGGTGGATGAGTTCTATGTCTTGGGGGCTCATGGTGGTGTCCTTTGTTTTTTTTGTTGTGGGCGCAGCTATGGGATACAACACAGATCATTGTGGGAGCGGGCTTGCCCGCGAAGACGGAATATCAGGCGACATCAATGTTGAATCTGATGGCCTCTTCGCGGGCAAGTCGAATCGTCGCACCGCCGCTCCCACAGGGTTTTGTGTAAGTCCGGTAGATCGGATATCAGAGCTGATCGAAATCCAGCACCACCTTGTCGCTGATCGGGAAGGCCTGGCACGACAGCACATAGCCGGCGGCCACTTCGTAGTCTTCCAGGGCGTGGTTGCTGTCCATTTCCACTTCGCCTTCGATGACCTTGCATTTGCACGTCGAGCACACACCGGCCTTGCACGAGTAGGGCAGTTCGGCGCCCTGGGCGTTGCCGGCATCGAGGATGCTCTGGCTGTTGCGCGGCAGGTCGAAGGCCAGGGCACGGCCATCGCTGATCACGGTGATCTGGCTGACCGCCGCATCGACCTGGCGGGCGGCTTCGCGGGCCTGGCGTTTCTGCTGGCTGCCAGCGGCGGCGAACAATTCGAAATGAATGCGCTCAGGCGCCATGCCCTTGGCCTTGAGGCTGTCGCGCACGGTCTCGGTCATTTCCTGCGGACCGCAGATGAAGGCGGCATCGAGGGCTTCGACATCGAGCCAGCGGCTGAACAGCTGCTCGCATTTCTCGGCGTTGATCCGGCCGTTATACAGGTCGACATCCTGCTGCTCGCGGCTGAACACGAAGATCAGGTTCAGGCGTTGCAGATAGCGGTTCTTCAAGTCTTCCAGCTGTTCGCGAAACAGTGCACCGGAGCTGGAGCGGTTGCCGTACAGCAGGGTGACGCGGCTGTGGGGCTCGGTTTCCAGGGTGGTCTTGATGATCGACAGGATCGGCGTGATGCCGCTGCCGGCGGCGACGGCCAGGTAGTTGCCGTGGCGGGCGGGATCGAGTTCAACGCTGAAATGCCCGGCGGGCGGCATCACTTCCAGGCTGTGCCCGGCCTTCAACTGCTCGTTGGCAAACGCGGAAAAACGACCGCCTGCGACGCGCTTGATAGCAACCCGCAGTTCACCGTCGTTGACGCCGGTGCAGATCGAGTAGGAGCGGCGCACTTCCTCGCCGTCCAGCTGGGTGCGCATCACCAGGTGCTGGCCCTGGGTGTAATGAAAGCTGTCCTGCAGGTGCTGCGGAATCTCGAAGGCGATGGACACCGCGTCACGGGTCTCGGTGCGCACATCCTTGATGGTCAGGCTGTGAAATTTGCTCATTGTTGTTCTCCAGCTGGACGGCAGACGCCGCTCAGATGCACTTGAAATAGTCGAACGGTTCCCGGCAATCGACGCAGCGATACAGCGCCTTGCACGCGGTGGAGCCAAACTCGCTGAGCACTTCGGTGTGGACGCTGCCGCATTGCGGGCAGGCGATCACCGGGCTTTCGCCGAGCAGGCTGCGTTTGCTGGTGCTGCCTTCAGGTGGTGCGATGCCGTAGGCGCGCAGGCGTTCGCGGCCGCTGTCGGTGATCCAGTCGGTGGTCCAGGCCGGGGTCAGGCGGCGCTCCAGGTTCGGTGCCTGGAAGCCGGCCTGTTCCAGCGCCTGGCGGATATCACCCTCGATCACTTCGGTCGCCGGGCATCCGGAATAGGTCGGGGTGACCACCACATGCAAGTGCCCGGCTTGCCAGTCGAGATCGCGGACGATCCCCAGGTCCACCACGCTGACCACCGGGACTTCCGGGTCCATGACCTCGGCCAGGATCGCCCAGGCGGCGGTTAAGTCGCTCGGTTGTGCCGGCCGGGCGCCGAGGTCGCTGGCGATCAACTCACCAGGTTGCATCGGGGTACGCTCGTGGCAGGAACTGCATTTCGGCCAGCAGGATTCCCAGGTGCTCGGTGTGCAGGCCCTTGCGCGCATTCAGGTAGAAATAGCTCGGTGCTGCCGGCACGGGCAGGGTGGCGCTGGCGAAAATGTCGTTGACCTTGGCTTGCCACTGCGCCCTCACGCTGGCGATGTCCGGGGTGATACCGGCTTCGCACAGGCGCTGTTCGCTGTCATCGGCGGCGATCAATTCAACGGTAAAACGCCAGACCTCGGGAATGGCCGCGAGCATGCGCTGGTGGCTTTCCTCGGTGCCGTCACCCAGACGCTCGACCCACTCGCCGGAGCGGCGCAGGTGATAGGTGACTTCCTTGACCGCTTTGGCGGCGATCCCGGCAATGCGCTCATCGCTGGACTGGCTCAGGCCCTGGAGGACCGGCAGGTGCCAGGCGTCATACAGGAACTGCTTGAGGAGGGTTACCGCGTAATCGCCGTTAGGTTGTTCCACCAACAGCAGGTTGCGATAGGCGCGCTCGTCGCGGCGGAACGCCAGGTCGTCGGCGTCGCGGCCGTCGTCCAGCAGCTCGGCGGCGTAGTCCAGCCAGTTGCGGGCCTGGCCCACCAAGTCGAGGCCGACGTTCATCAGCGCCAGCTCTTCTTCCAGCGCCGGGGCCTTGCCGCACCACTGGCACAGGCGCTGGCCCTGGATCAGGGCGCTGTCGCCCAGGCGCAGCAGGTATTCGATCAGATCGGTCTTGTTATTCATGGTCGACCTCACATGTGCCCGACTTCGGCCGGCAGCTCGTAGAAGCTGGCATGGCGGTAAACCTTGTCGTCCGACGGATCGAACAGCGGGTCTTTCTCATCCGGCGATGAGGCGGTGATCAGCTTTGAGGGCACGACCCACAGGCTCACGCCTTCGCTACGGCGGGTGTACAGCTCGCGGGCGTTCTCGATCGCCATGGTGGTGTCGGCGGCATGCACGCTGCCGACGTGCTTGTGGTTGAGGCCGTGCTTGCTGCGCACGAAGACTTCGAAGAGGGTCCATTCGGACATTTCAGTTACTCCACATCTGTTCGGTTTTTTGCTGACGGGGCTGAAGATCAAAAGATCGCAGCCTTCGGCAGCTCCTACATGGGATCACCGGCTCCTGTAGGAGCTGGCGCAGCCTGCGATCTTTTGGCGGCATGGAAGCCGCCGAAGATCAATCAAGCGGCGTTCTTGTTTTGTTTTTTGCGGGCGTGGGCGACGGCGGCTTCACGAACCCAGGCGCCGTCTTCAATCGCCTTGCGGCGGGTAGCGACGCGTTCGGTGTTGCACGGGCCGTTGCCCTTGAGCACTTCGTAGAATTCGTCCCACTGGATTTCGCCGAAGTCGTAGTGGCCGCGCTCGGCGTTCCACTTCAAGTCCGGGTCGGGGCAGGTGCAGCCCAGCAGTTCCAGCTGCGGGATGGTCTGGTCGATGAAGCGCTGGCGCAGTTCGTCGTTGCTCTGGCGCTTGATTTTCCAGGCCATGGATTGCGCGCTGTTTGGCGAGTGTTCATCGCTTGGGCCGAACATCATCAGCGACGGCCACCACAGGCGGTTGATCGCATCCTGGACCATGTCTTTTTGCGCCTGAGTGCCGTGACGCATCATGGTCAGGAGGATTTCGTAGCCCTGGCGCTGGTGGAAACTCTCTTCCTTGCAGATGCGGATCATCGCCCGGGAATAGGGGCCGTAGGAGGTGCGCTGCAGCACCACCTGGTTGACGATCGCCGCGCCATCCACCAGCCAGCCCACTGCGCCCATGTCGGCCCAGTTCAGCGTCGGGTAATTGAAGATGCTCGAGTACTTGGCCTTGCCGCTGTGCAGCTTGGCGATCTCTTCATCTCGGTCGGCCCCCAGGGTTTCCATGGCGCTGTACAGGTACAGGCCGTGACCGGCTTCGTCCTGGATCTTGGCCATCAATTGCAATTTGCGTTTGAGCGTCGGCGCGCGGGTGACCCAGTTGCCTTCCGGGAGCATGCCGACGATTTCCGAGTGGGCGTGCTGGGAAATCTGCCGGATAAGGGTTTGCCGGTAGGCATCTGGCATCCAGTTCTTGGCTTCGATCTTGATTTCTGAATCGATTTTTTCCTGGAAGGCACGCTCCTCATCGGACATCTCCGAGAGGTCTTTGATGCGCTTTACGCCTGTTTCTACGAGCTGTGCGTACATGGGGGTCTCCCGCCGTGAATCTGTTCGAGGGCATGGAGAACTTTATAAGCGATACAGAAATTAATATCAAACAGAAAATGACGTGTCGTATTTGTTTTTGTATCGCTTTGGGATGAAAGGTTGGTTTTTTGGGGTGAGCCTCTGTGGCGAGGGGATTTATCCCCGTTGGTCGCGGAGCGGCCCAGGAGAATGTGACTGCTGCGCAGTCCAACGGGGATAAATCCCCTCGCCACAGAGGCTCGCTCCCACAGGTGCATGCAGGGCGGTGAAGGGGCAAAAAAAAGCCCCGCATCAGCGGGGCCTAAAGGGGTGCAGCAGTCATGCTTTAGGGCGTTTATCGACGACGTGGCAGGCTTTGCCCTCGGATCGCTTGATCGAATGGAAAGGCTGCAGGACGATTCGCGAACTGATCCCGATGTACGTCTTGATGTGTTTGCCGAGCTCCCCGCAAACAGCCTTCTGCTGTTCTTCGCTCAGGTGCTGGTGCTCGGCCTTCAACTCGACATGCACATCAACGCTGTCCAGGTTGCCATTGCGATACAGATGGATCTCGTAGCACTCGGAAAGCTGTTTGATTTTCAGTACTTGCTCCTCGATCTGCGTCGGGAACACGTTGACCCCGCGGATGATCAGCATGTCGTCGCTGCGCCCGGTGATCTTGTCGATCCGCCGCATCGGCCGCGCAGTGCCCGGCAGCAGGCGCGTCAGGTCGCGGGTGCGATAGCGGATCATCGGCAGCGCTTCTTTGCTCAGGGACGTGAACACCAGTTCGCCCATCTGCCCGTCCGGCAGCACTTCGCCGGTGACCGGGTCGATGATTTCCGGGTAGAAGTGGTCTTCCCAGATGGTCGGGCCGTCCTTGGTCTCGGCGCATTCCATGGCGACACCGGGCCCCATGATTTCCGAGAGGCCGTAGATGTCCAGGGCGGTGATGCCCAGGCGTTGCTCGATGGCGCTGCGCAGCTCGGCGGTCCATGGCTCGGCGCCGAAGATGCCCAGGCGCAGGGCCAGTTTGTGCGGGTCGATGCCCTGGCGCTCGATCTCGTCGGCGATATTGAGCATGTAGGACGGCGTGACCATGATGATGTCCGGCTGGAAATCCTTGATCAGCTGCACTTGTTTTTCGGTCTGGCCGCCGGACATCGGGATCACCGTGCAACCCAGGCGTTCGGCACCGTAGTGCGCACCGAGGCCGCCGGTAAACAGCCCGTAGCCGTAGGAAATGTGCACCTTGTCGCCACGCCGGCCACCCGCCGCGCGGATCGAACGCGCAACCACGTTGGCCCAGGTGTCGATGTCGTTCTGGGTGTAGCCGACCACGGTCGGTTTGCCGGTGGTGCCGCTGGATGCGTGCAGGCGCACGATGTCATGCATCGGCACGGCAAACATGCCGTAGGGGTAGTTGTCGCGCAGGTCGGACTTGGTGGTGAAGGGGAACTTCGCCAGGTCGTCGAGGGACTTGATGTCGTCCGGGTGCACGCCCAGGGCATCGAAACGCTGACGGTATAGCGGCACATTGTTGTAGGCGTGGTTCAGGCTCCAGCGCAGGCGCTCCAGCTGATGTTGGCGCAGCTCGTCGATGCTGGCGGTTTCCAGCGGGTCCAGCATGGGATCTAGCACGGCTTGGGCAATTGGCATGTTCATGTGTTCACTCGAATTGTTTTTGTGTTCCAGCCCCTGTATGCAGGGGCTTTGAGTGCATGCCCCAAGGATACCTCTCGGCACCCCGGGAATCGCGATTCTTTAGTGGGGTAGACGCTCGATGATCAGCGCGATCCCTTGACCAACGCCGATGCACATGGTGCACAGGGCATAACGGCCATTGCGCTCCTCCAGTTCATGCAGGGCGGTGGTGACCAGGCGTGCGCCGCTCATGCCCAACGGGTGGCCCAGGGCGATGGCGCCGCCGTTGGGGTTGACCCGTGGGTCGGTGTCGCTCAGGCCCAGTTCGCGCAGGACGGCCAGGCCCTGGGCGGCAAAGGCTTCGTTGAGCTCGATCACGTCCATGTCCGCCAGGCTCAGGTTTGTAACCTCCAGCACCTTGCGGGTGGCCGGGACCGGACCGATACCCATGATGCGCGGCTCGACGCCAGCGGTCGCCATCGCCACCACCCGGCCACGAGCGATCAGGCCGTGGCGTTTGGCAGCTTCGGGGCTTGCCAGCAACAGCGCGCAGGCACCGTCGTTGACGCCCGAGGCATTGCCGGCGGTAACGCTGCCGCCCTCGCGGAATGGCGTGCCCAGTTTGGCCAACTGCTCAAGGGTTGTGTCGCCGCGTGGGTGCTCGTCGTGCTCGACCACTTTGGCCGGGCCTTTGCGCTGGGGAATTTCCACCGCGACGATTTCTTTCGCCAGGCGTCCGTTGGCCTGGGCAGCGGCGGCGCGTTGCTGGCTGCGCAGGGCGAAGGCGTCCTGGTCGGCCCTGGAGATGTTGAACTGTTCGGCGACGTTCTCTGCCGTTTCCGGCATGGAGTCGATTCCGTACGTCTTTTTCATCAACGGATTGACGAAACGCCAGCCGATGGTGGTGTCGAACATCTCGGCCGCGCGGGAAAACGCCTGTTCGGCCTTGCCCATCACCAGTGGGGCGCGGGACATCGATTCAACGCCACCGACCAGCATCAACCCGGTTTCGCCACTGCGAATCGCCCGCGCTGCGGTGCCGACCGCATCCAGCCCGGAGCCGCACAGGCGATTGAGGGTGGTGCCGGGTACGCTGACCGGCAACCCGGCCAGCAGTGCCGACATGCGTGCGACGTTGCGGTTGTCTTCGCCGGCCTGGTTGGCGCAGCCGTAGATCACATCGTCCACCGTGTTCCAGTCCACTTGCGGGTGACGGCGCAGCAGTTCGCGCAGCGGCACCGCGCCGAGGTCGTCGGCGCGCACGCTGCTCAGCACTCCGGCGTAGCGGCCGATCGGGGTGCGAACGGCGTCGATGATCAGGGCGTCATTCATTGGGGGTCTCCTGCGCCAGCACCGAGCCGCGCACTTTGTAGGACTTGCCGTGGAACAGGGCGATCAACTGGCCCTGCTGGTTTTCAATGCGTACGTCGTAGTTGCCGGTGCGCCCGGAGCGGCTTTGCTCGATGCAGTCGGCATTGAGCGTGTCGCCCAGGCGCGCCGGGGCGATGTAGTCGATGCTGCAGCCGATGGCCACGGTGGCTTCGTTGTAGCTGTTGCAGGCAAAGGCAAATGCCGAGTCGGCGAGGGCGAACAGGTAGCCGCCGTGGCAGGTGCCGTGGCCCTGGACCATGTCTTCGCGCACGATCATGCCCACGCGAGCGGAGCCTGGGCCGGCGGACAGCAGGCGCATGCCCATGGCCTGGCTGGCGTTGTCGCGCTGGAACAACGCTTGCGCGCAGTCGCTGGCCAGGTTCATCGCTTCGTGGTTAGTCATGGAAGTTTCTCCCTTCGGCTACGCGGCGGCGCAGCAGCAACGATGGCCGGTAGCGTTCTTCGCCATAAGCGGCTTGCAGGTTGTCCAGCGTATTGAGGATGTGCGGCAGACCAACGGCATCGGCCCAGGCCAGCGGGCCTTGGGGATAATTGACCCCGGCGCGCATCGCCAGATCGATGTCGACGGCCGAGGCCACGCCTTGCAACAAGGCGTCGGCGGCCTCGTTGGCGAGCATCGCCACGGTGCGCAGGACGGCGAGGGCCGGGCTGTCGCTGAGCAGGCTGACCTTGAGCCCGGCCCGTTGCAGCAGTGCAACGCCTTGTTCGAGTGCCAGCGGATCAATGCCGGCTGCATGGCTGATAGCGATACGTTGGGCCTTGGCATAGTCGAACGCCAGATCCAGCAGAATCAGGTTACGCAACCCGTCTTCCCGGGCTCGCTGACAGGCCATGCGTCCGTCGCTCAGGGCCAGCACGGCATCACCCACGCGCAGCAAACCGCGGCCATCTCGCTGGAGGACTTCAACGCCTTGCGCTTGCAGACGCCCGAGCAGGCCTTGGGCGAACCCCAGGTCACCTTCGGCAACGCAACCATCGACGGTCGCCGCACTGCTGATTTCAGCCGCTTGCGGGCGCTCGGCGCCTTGGGCGTAAGCGTAGAAACCCTGTCCGCTCTTGCGCCCCAGTCGTCCACCGTCTACCAGCTCTTTCTGGATCAGCGACGGCTGGAAGCGCGTGTCCTGGTAGCAGGCATCGAACACCGAGCAAGTCACGGCGTAGTTAACGTCATGGCCGATCAGGTCGGTGAGCTCGAAGGCGCCCATGGCAAAGCCGCCGGCCTCGCGCATCAGCGCATCCAGGGTTGGGCAATCGGCGGCACCTTCCTGTAGCAGGCGCAGGCTTTCGGCGTAGAACGGCCGGGCCACGCGGTTGACGATGAAGCCCGGCGTGGAGCGGGTGTGCACCGGTTTTTTGCCCCAGGCCTTGGCGGTGTCGTACAGGCACTCGGCCAAAGCCGGATCGCTGGCCAGGCCCGAGACGATTTCCACCAGCGCCATGACGGGCGCCGGGTTGAAGAAGTGCAGGCCGAGCAGGCGTTGCGGGTGTTGCAGCTGCGCTGCAATGCTGGTGATCGACAGCGACGAAGTGTTGCTCGCCAGGATGCACTGCGCGCTGCAGATGCCTTCCAGCTGGCGGAACAGTGCGCGCTTGACCTCGAGGTTCTCGACGATGGCCTCGATGATCAAATCGCAATCGGCCAGGGCTTCGATGGCTTCCACGGCCTGCAGGCGGGCGATGGTTGCGCTGCGCGACTCGGCGGGCAGCTTGCCGTTCTCGACCCGTTTGCCCAGTTGCCGATCGATGCCTTCAATGGCCTGGGCCGCAGCGCCGGGGCGATTGTCCAGCAGCAACACCGGATGCCCGGCCTGCGCCGCGACCTGGGCAATGCCGGCACCCATGGCGCCGGCGCCGATCACGGCGATGCGTGCAGAAGTGTTCAATGCGCTCATGACTCAACGTCCCTTGAAGCTTGGGGTGCGTTTTTCCATGAAGGCGCCGACGCCTTCGCGGTAGTCCTCGCTGCGCCCGGCCAGGCGTTGCAGGTCACGCTCCAGTTCCAGCTGTTCATCAAAGCTGTTGCTCATGCTGGCGTTCAGGCTGCGTTTGATCAGCGCCAGGCCGTATGTCGGTTGGGTGGCCAGGTGTTGCGCCAGTTTCAACGCTTCGTCGCGCAGTTCGGCGTCTTCCACGCAGCGGTAGATCAGCCCCCATTGCTCGGCCTGTTCGGCGCTCAGGCGATTGCCGAGCAGGGCCAGTGCCTTGGCTCGGGCCATGCCGACCAGGCGCGGCAGGGTCCAGGTACCCCCGGAATCAGGGATCAGGCCGATCTTGCAAAAGGCCTGGATGAAGCTGGCCGAGCGCGCTGCCAGCACCAGGTCGCAAGCGAGTGGGATGTTGGCGCCAGCGCCAGCGGCCACGCCGTTGACCGCGCAAATCACCGGCATCGGCAAGTCACGCAGTTGGCGGATCAGCGGGTTGTAGAACTTCTCGATGGACTCGCCCAGGTCCGGTACGGCACTGCCTGGTGCGACATTGCGGTCGCTCAGGTCTTGTCCTGCGCAGAAGCCACGGCCTTCGCCGGTCAGCAGCAGCACGCGCACGTCGGGGTTCTGCCGCACCTGCTTGAGCGCCTCCTTCACTTCGCCATGCATCTGGGTGTTGAAGCTGTTGAGCTGATCCGGGCGATTGAGGCTGAGCAGGGCGACGCCGGCCTCGATGGAAAACAGGATGTGTTCGAAGTTCATGGTCTTGGCGCTCTCTAAGAGGTCGTACGAATTCATGGATTACTGGCCGGTGAAAGTCGGCGTGCGTTTTTCCTGGAAGGCGGCAATGCCTTCGTCGCGGTCGCGGGTGCCGGCCAGCACGGTGAAGGCATGACGCTCGAAGCGCAGGCCGCTGGCGAGGTCGGTGTCCATGGCCTTGAGCAGCGCTTCCTTGGCCAGGCGTACCGCCAGCGGTGCCTTGGCGGCGATCTGGCGGGCAACCTGCAGCGCGCGATCGACAGTGAATTCAGGCTGGGTGACTTCGCTGACCAGGCCGGCGCGCTGGGCCTGGCGAGCGTCAATCGGCTCGCCGGTCAAGACCATCTGCATGGCCATGGATTTGCCGACGGCGCGCAGCAGGCGTTGGGTGCCACCCGCGCCGGGCATGATTCCAAGGTTGATTTCCGGCTGGCCGAAGCGCGCATCTTCGCCGGCTATGATGATGTCGGCGTGCATGGCCAGTTCGCAGCCGCCGCCGAGGGCGAAGCCGTTGACGGCGGCGATCAGCGGTTTGTTGAAGCGGGTGATGGCTTGCCATGAGGCCTGGCGCGGGTCGTCGAGGATGCCGACCAGATTGCGCTCGGCCATTTCCTTGATGTCGGCACCGGCGGCGAAGGCCTTGCGGCTGCCGGTCATGACCACGGCACGGGTCTTGGGGTCGGCTTGGGCGATGCTCAACTCATCAGCCAGCTCACCCAGCAGCTGGGTGTTCAGGGCGTTCAGCGCTTGTGGGCGCTGCAGGGTAATCAGGCGTACGCCAGGCTCGATGAATTCGACGGCAAGGGTTTGAGGCATGGCGGATGCCCTCACGGTGAACGCTCGGCGCTGAGGCCGGCTTGTTATTGGATCGACCGCAGGGGCCGGTTTTGCCGGAGTATACCTATAACGTGATACGTAATATCAACATAAAAAACGATTTAATGTGTCCTATTGTCGGATTTGTGATTTCCAAAGGCGGTCTGCATGAAGCAGGCTGTTACGCCATGAGCATTGATTTTATTGGTGTTGTCGATGGTTTTGGCGGTTGAAATGCGCCCCGTTAGAACACTGCTATCAAGTGATACGCTTTTTAGTCTTTGTACTTGAAAAAGCGATGTGATACAAAATAAGTAAATATTTGCATCGCTTTTCCAAGGAACCTGCCATGACCTGCTACAGCCTTGATGGCCTGACCCCGGTGGTTGATCCGAGCGCCTATGTGCATCCGTCCGCCGTGTTGATCGGTGACGTGATCATCGGCCCCCACTGTTACGTAGGGCCGCTGGCCAGCCTGCGCGGTGATTTCGGGCGGATCGTGCTGGAGGAGGGCGCCAATATTCAGGACACCTGCGTGATGCACGGCTTCCCCGACAGCGACACCGTGGTCGAGCGCAATGGCCACATCGGCCACGGTGCCGTGCTGCACGGTTGCCGGATCGGCGCCGACGCGCTAGTGGGGATGAATGCGGTGGTGATGGACAACGCACGTATCGGCCCGCGGTCTTTCGTGTCGGCGGCGGCGTTCGTCAAGGCCGGGTTCGAATGCCCCGAGCAATCATTGGTCATGGGCGCGCCGGCGAGTGTCAAACGCATGCTTAGCGATCAGGAAGTGGCGTGGAAGCAGGCGGGTACTCGTGAGTATCAGGAGCTGGCCAAGCGTTGCCTCACGCAAATGCAGGTGTGCGAGCCGTTGGCGGAGCCAGAGCCGGAGCGGCCGCGAATCAGTGACAGAGGCCTTCGACCGAAAGGCAATACCTTGTGAACACAATCCCCCTGTGGGAGCGAGCCTGCTCGCGAATGCGGTCTGACATTCAATATTGATGGTGACTGGTACACCGCTTTTACGAGCAGGCTCGCTCCCACAAGGGGATTTGCGATTAACAGGCAGGTTTTCGGTATATTCCTTTTCTTTTTTCAGCCCGGTACGCCCATGTCGTCCCTGATACCCTTGAACCATCTGATTACACGCTTTCAAGAGCAGACACCGATCCGTGCCAGTTCCTTGATCATCACCCTGTACGGTGATGCCATCGAACCCCACGGCGGGACCGTCTGGCTGGGCAGCCTGATCCAGTTGCTCGAACCGATCGGCATCAACGAGCGGCTGATCCGCACCTCGATTTTTCGCCTGACCAAGGAAGGCTGGCTGACCGCCGAAAAGGTGGGTCGTCGTAGTTACTACAGCCTGACCGGCACCGGTCGCCGGCGTTTCGACAAGGCGTTCAAACGTGTCTATAGCACCAGCATGCCGGCCTGGGATGGTTCCTGGTGCCTGGTGATGCTGTCGCAACTGACCCAGGACAAGCGCAAACAAGTGCGCGAAGAGCTGGAATGGCAAGGTTTTGGTGCGATTTCGCCGGTGGTGCTGGCCTGTCCGCGCAGCGATCGCACGGATGTCAACGCGACGCTGCTGGACCTCGGCGCCCAGGAAGAAACCATCGTCTTCGAAACCACCGCTCAAGACGTACTCGCCTCCAAGGCCCTGCGCCTGCAAGTGCGCGAGAGCTGGAACATCGAGGAGCTTGCAACCCACTACAGCGAATTCATCCAGCTGTTCCGGCCGCTGTGGCAAGCCCTGCGCGAACAGGAAAACCTGCAGCCAGCCGACTGCTTCCTGGCGCGGATCCTGCTTATTCACGAATACCGCAAACTGCTGCTGCGCGACCCGCAACTGCCGGACGAGTTGTTGCCCGGCGACTGGGAAGGGCGAGCAGCCCGGCAGTTGTGCCGCAACATTTACCGTTTGATCTACGCCAAGGCCGAGGAATGGCTGAACAGCGCACTGGAAACCGCCGACGGACCGCTACCGGATGTGGGCGAGAGTTTTTATCGACGGTTTGGCGGGTTGAAATAACCCGTCGACGGTCAGGGAGAGTCGCTGTTCAGGAGAACCTGTTGATTGACGTAGACAATAAAAATAAGCCTGCGTGAGGCCCGACATGATTTCTACAACCGCACAGCGCCAGGATGGGTTCGATCAGTGGATCCACCAGATCAACCAGATCTGTGGCGCCTTCAACGCCCAACCCCTGGGAACCGGCTTTGCCGGGCAGATTCGCGAACACCGCAGCGATGCCCTCAAGCTCAGCTTCGTCGATGCCTGCCAGGCGCGGCTGTACCGCACGCCGCAGGAAGTCGCGGCGGGCGAGGACGGTAAGTACTTTGCGGTGTTCCAGCTCGATGGCACCGCGGGCATGGCCCAGGGCGACGACAGGGTCCTGCTGTCCGCCGGGGACATCACATTGATCGATGCTGCGCGGCCCAGCGACTTCACCTACAGCGAAAACTCCCGACAATTGTCGCTTATCCTGCCGTACCAACTGGTGGAGCAGACGCTGCGCTTCAATCAGGTCAAGTGCGGCCATCGGATTGCCGCGACATCGCCAATCGCCATGCTTTCGCACCGCTTGATCCTCGATGCCACGCGCCAGCAGAACCTCAGTCGCCAGGAAAGCGAGGCGACCCTGGAGGCGATTGTCAGCCTGCTGCGCCCGGCCATCAGCCAGAGCGACGATTGCACGGATCCGCACGAGCGCACCTTCCGCAAGACCCTGAGCGTCATCGACCAGCACATCCGTTGCGAAGAGCTGTGCCCGGAATGGCTGGCGCGGGAAGTTGGCATGTCGACCCGTGGGTTGTACCGGATGTTCGCCAAGAAAGGCCTGGTGGTGGCGCGCTACATCAAGAACCGTCGGTTGGACCTGTGTGCCGAAACCCTGCGTCAATCGGGCAAGGAACAGAAGTTGTCGGTGCTGGGGTATTCGTGGGGTTTTTCCGATTCGAGCTATTTTTCCACGGCATTCAAATCGCGCTTCGGCATTGCGCCGGGGGAATATCGCAAGCGGCATGCCTGAAGATCGCATAACCCTGTAGGAGCAGCCGGTCGACGCTCCTACAGGGGATGCGTCCTGCATTTTATTTCGGCGAGTTGAGATTCAGCGTCGGCGTTTCATCGAAGAAATTCCACGGTTTCAACAGCACATGCACCCACTCGGTCGGCATGATCGGCCATTCTTCGGCCCGGGCGATGTGGGTGGTGCCGGTGGTCAGCCAGACCACGTCGTCGGTGTTCTCGATGGAATGGTTATCCTGGGTGAATTGCCCCAGTCCCGAGTCCTTGTCCGAGCGGTTCGGGTATTTGCCTTCCGGGTACTTTTCCTCAGGGTTGTATTGCGTCACCCACAGCTGCTTGTCCATGAAGCTCAGGCGGTGGTACAGCCATTCGTCCGTGCCGAAGTTGGCGCCCTTGGCCACCGGGTGCGTGCCGCCGGCATAGGGAATCAGCTGGTACGACACCGGGTTGCCGACCTTGTTTTCCTTGCTCAAGTTGCTCAGCAGGCGCACGGTCGAGGGGTCGAACTTCTGCGCGGCCTGTTGTTCGGTGCTGACCACGCGGGTTTCGGTCTGCATGGTGCTGGTGCGCGGCCCGCCACGGTCGTTGGGCAGTACGACGGGGTTCACTTCCACCAGCGAGTTGCTTTCGCCGTCCACGTCCATGTCCAGGCGGAAGTTGTAGATGTGCTGGTGCGTGGTGCCGACGATGTTGTGATCGAGCAGGGTGCCGTAGCGCGTGTCTTCCTTGGCGGTTTCTTCGTGCATGGTTTTGGATTTCACACCCTTGACCGCTTCGATGCCGGTGGCGCCGGCGTCGATGCCGATGGTGCCGTTCTGCTGGAAGACCCAGTCGAAAATGTAGTCATAGTTGCCGACGGTACTGATCCAGCGCACCACCAGCTCACGCCGTTCGGTGCTGAGGTTGGGCTGGCCCATTTCCTGGTGTTTGTATTCCGGGCCGGCATAGCGCTCGAACACCGCCATGGCGCGCGGAATCGACGTCGGTGCGCCGGTGTAGTCGGCGATGGTGGCGTCCAGCAGCACGGCGTTTTCCGGGGCGTCTTTGCCACGGGCGATAGGCGAGGTCAGGGTGCCCATGCCGTAGTCGCCGGAATCCAGGTATGCCTTGAAGTACCAGCCGACATCCGGGTCGCCGTAAGGCACGATCATCCCGCCCAGGGAGCCTTCGTACATGATCTTGCGCTTCTTGCCCTTGTCGTCGTAGGTGACCGTGGACAGGATCGGGCCGACCCGCGAATCGAGGCGAACGTGGAAGTCCCAGTTCTGCCAGTGAATGCTATTGCCGGTGATGGTGTAGTTCTTGCCTTCGGGTTCGATGATTTCCAGCGGCTTGACCGCCACGCCCTTGCGCCCGCGTCCGTCGTAGGGCGTCGGTTTCATCGGGACCGGAACCAGCGCTTCGTCTTCGATCTTGATCAGTTTTTTCTGCTCCAGATCGACAATCGCCACCAGGCCCTCGATCGGATGCGCCCAGTAGTTGCCGTCATCGACATTGAGGTAGCTGACGATCTTCAGCAGGCGCTTGTCCTGGGCCAGCCCGTCCTTGCCGTCGAAGTAACCGACGGTCAGCGGCGTGGCGACGACTTTCTTCACATCGTTGATGCCGCGCTTGGCCAAGGCTTGCGCGTATTCGGGGCTGGTTTCGACAGCGGTTTGCACTGTGGCGAAATCATCCAGCAGCACCATGCCATGGGCGCCTTCGATGGGCTTCCAGGATTGCAACGCCTTGCTGTCGAGATCCACCAGCGCTTCGATCACGTGCTTGCCGTCCAGCACGACGATATTGGCCTGGCGCGGCTGGGTCACGTTTTGCCCGGTGTAGACGAAGTTCCACACCTGATCCTTCGGCGGCGCCTTGACCGAGACTTCGGTGAAGCGAAAGCCCGGCTTGTAGTGTTCCGATTGCTTGACGATGTCCACCGCCGCGGTGATTTCGTCCGCACTCAGGGGGTTGAGCGGGTTAGGACGGGTCTCTACCACAAAGGTCGTGTCCAGGCCGGACTGGAACACCTGGTTGATGAAGTCCTTGGACATGAAGGCGGTCTTGCCCTTGAACACCACGGGCACCGTCAGCTCCATGCGCTTGCCGTTGAGCATGGCCACTTTGCTGTCCGGCTTGACCTTGAGGTAGACACCGTCCTTGGCAATGGTGAACAGGTTCGAGTAGTCGTCCCATTTGACCGTGGCGCCAAATTCCTCGAGGCCTGCCTGCAGCGGCACCATTTCGGCTTGGCCGCCGTGGGCCTGGGCATTGTCCATGCACATGGGCAGGCCGAGCACGCTCAGGGAGATGGCCAGGGCGAGCCGGGCAAGCGGTGATCTTTTTGGCAGTGCTTTGGCGCTGGACATGGGTGCATTCCTGGGGAAAAGCCGGTGACTGGCATGCTTGCACTTTGCAACAGCCAGTCGAAACCTGCATTTGGATTCCTGCCAGATTGCTTTGACTGCCTGCCTGAATCAATTTTCCCCATTGGATCCCGATTGGCAAGCAGCCTTCTATTTATGCATCGCCAGGTACGACTTGCGCAGGTCGCTGGCCCAGCCGTCGAGCACGCCCTTGATGTTTGCCGTGGTGATGACCTGCTTGTCGTTCTCCAGCGGTATCCCCGTGCCCACGCGCACCACTTTGGCGACAAGGGTCCTGGTCTCGCCATCGAGAAAGGCGACCTCGGTGGCAATTTCACTGTCCTGGTCGCGGATCCCGGTGGCGGTGCTGACGCCTGCTGCAACCAGGGTGATCGGTAGCCATTCGTAATAGCGCAGGCCCTGGGTGCTGGCGCTCACTCGGGTGATTGCCGGTCGCACGATCAGGGTCTTGGGCCCCGGGGTGGTGACCACGGTCAAGACCTTGCCCAGCTCAAACTTGAGCACCGCATCGTAGTACCAGGTCGTGTCGCCGAGCGTGGTCTGTGGCAGGCGCTCGCTGGGTTTGGGCTGCGGGTAGTATTGGCTCGGTTCGATATAAACCTGGGTGTAGCGGTCGAGCTCAAGTTTGGGGTTTACCCAGCTCAGTACCGGTTGGCCTGAAGGTGACTGGTGCTCGGTCAGGGCGCTGTAGTCGTTCAGAAAGCCTGAATAGCTGTCGGGGGATGCGACTTTTTTGTTGCTGCACGCCGAGAGGACGAGGGTTACAGCGGCCAATAGCGGCAGCGAGAAGCGCTTTCTCATCAAGGGGTTCCTGATTGGAGGGTGGAGCCTGGCAGGTCTTCCGAGCATTCGATACGCAGATCGCCGTTGGCCATGATCCACTGGGTAAACTCGGCAATCGGCACGTGGTGGATGTATTCCACCCAGTTGCTGGTGGTCGGGCTGTACCGCTCGAAATAGCGGCGCAGCACGACCTGGGTCCGATCGTCGGTCAGTCCCAGGCACGATTGCTGGAATAGAATCGGCTCGTCTTGCCCTGGCGCACTGGTGCGCTGGTTGAGGATCACTGTGTGAGCGCTGTCGGTTGTCTCGGTTGCGTAGGTGCTGTTCGAACCCTGCATGGAAGACCTCATGAGTTGGAATTCGCGCAGGGTGCCGCAAGTGGGTTGCGACCGTATGTCCGATTGATGTCATGCAAGTAGAAATGTTGCTGGATTGAAATATATGACCCTGGCACCGGAATGGTTTTAGATACGCTCTTTTTTGGCCGTGGATCCCCGAACGTGAGCAGACTGCTGATCGTCGACGACGATGTGGAAATCCTGTCCCTGCTGAAACAGTTTTTTGTTCAGCATGCCTATGAGGTGGACTTGGCCACCCATGGTGAGGCCATGTGGGCGATGATCGAAAAGAACCGCCCGGACATCATCATCCTTGACCTGATGCTACCCGGCGAAGGTGGCCTGAGCCTCTGCCAGAAACTGCGGGCGCGGACGGATATTGCGATCGTCATGTTGACCGCGATGGGTGAACTGAGCGACCGCATTGTCGGCCTGGAACTGGGCGCCGACGATTACCTGACCAAGCCTTTCGACCCTCGGGAGCTGCTTGCCAGGCTGCGTGCCGTGCAGCGTCGCGCCGGCGAGAAAAGCCCGGGGCTCGAGCCCTCGCGTCCGATCATCACATTCGCCGATTGGCACCTGGACATCACTTGTCGTGAACTGCGTTCGCCCGAGGGCGTGATGATTCCGTTGTCCGCGGGCGAGTTCGATTTGCTGCGGGTTTTTCTCGAGCATCCGCAGCGCATTCTCACCCGCGAACAGTTGATCGACCTGGCGCGTGGCCAGGGGCACGATGCCTATGACCGCAGCATCGATGTGCAAGTCAGTCGACTGCGTCGCAAGATCGAGCCGGACAGCAAGCGCCCGGATCTCATTCGCACCGTGCGTAACGGCGGGTATATGTTCTGCGCCAAGGTGACCCGCTCATGATCCGCCGCCTGGTCGCTCGAATGGTTCCGCGATTAGTCCCGCGAATAGTCCCTCGCGATACACTCAGGTCGCGCATTGCGCTGACAATCGTCGCGGCGATGCTCGCGTCCCTGGCCCTCAATGGCCTGTTCGTACAGCTCGCCGGAACCTGGGGCCGTCCGCCCATTGAGCGCACCGGCCTGCTCGAGCAAATGGCCGCGAATGTGCGGGTGATCGAGGCAGCGCCTGTGCCGTTGCGCTCGTCGTTGGCCTCTGCCGCCAGCCATCCGATGCTTGAGGTGGTTTGGCACGAACGGCGGGCCGACTTCCATCTGCCCCCGGGCGGTTTGCAGGTAGGGCACGAGCATTCGCCGCTGCAGCAATTGCTGGGTGATGTTCCCCGTGACATTCGAGTCTTCAACCCCGGCGACTGGCCGGACGAAAGCCCCCAGGCGCACTACGTGGCACTGGTTGAGCTACGCGATGGCAGCTGGCTGTCGTTCACCCCGCCGGAACGCAGCTGGGGGCTCGACTCCAGCGTACGAATTGCGATCATCATCGCCCTGGGGCTGGTGGCTACCCTGCTGGTCGCCTGGATTGCCACGCGACAACTGGCCAGTCCGCTGCAACGTTTTGCCAGCGCTGCACGGCGCTTTGGCGATGACCTGCGCGCGCCGCCGATCAAGATCGAAGGCCCCCATGAAATACGCCAGGCCACCATTGCCTTCAACACCATGCAGGCGCAGATCCGGCACTTTCTCAGCGAGCGTACGCAGATGCTCGCGGCCATCTCCCACGACTTGCGCGCGCCCCTGACCCGGATGCGTCTGCGCAGCGAATTCATGGACGACCTGGAACAGCAGCGCAAAATGGTGCGCGACATCGAAGAGATGCAAACGATGATCAACGCGGCGCTGGGTTTTTTCCGTGATGAAAGCCACGGGGAGCACGCCACGGCATTCGACCTTTCGGAATTGCTGCAAACGATCGTCGATGATTTTCGCGACCAGGACATCGTCGTCCACTTCACGGGTCCCGCCCACCTGGTGTACGACGGCCGCCCGCTCGGGATCAAGCGCGTGATCGTCAACCTGCTGGAAAACGCCGTGAAATATGCACATGAGCCGGCAATCGAGCTAAGGCGTGAAGGGCACATGGTCTGCATCGAAGTCAGTGACGAGGGCCCCGGCATACCCGAGTCCGCCCTCGAACAGGTGTTCGATCCCTTCTACCGTCTGGAGACCTCACGCAACAGGGATACCGGTGGCGTGGGGCTGGGATTGTCTGCTGCGCGGGCGATCGTTCGAGAGCAGGGTGGGGAGCTGACACTGCGCAATCGCACCGGCGCAGGGCTGGTGGCGCGTGTGGAACTGCCGGGTACTCGCGGCGCGAAGGCTAATAAGCGTTAGCCTTCGCGCCGCTCAGCCGCAAACCGTTGCCTTAGGTTAATAGGAAGCATTACTATTCACGTCCTCGTCTCCACAGCACACCGCAATGACCCCCAAGCTGCCCCGCAGACACGGCTTTTTCGAGCATTACGAAGAGTTGATTGGCACCTGGACCCGTCGCCTGAGAAACCGTCAGCAGGCCGAGGACCTGGCCCACGATACCTTCGTGCGCGTGCTCGAGTCGGATTCGGCGGCGGTGCAGCAACCCCGGGCCTATCTGCACCAGACTGCGCGCAACATCGCGGTGGACGGTTATCGACGTGAGGATCGACGGAGTGCCATGGAGTCAGGGGCAATTGATCTCAGTGTGTCGTCGTCCGGCGACCCGGAGCATTACATGCAGGCGATCCAGTTGGCCGATTCCATCGAGCGGGCGCTCACCGAGCTGCCGGTCAACTGCCGCAAGGTGTTTGTCTGGCAGAAGATCGAGGGCTTGACCCAGGCTGAAATCGCCGAACGCCTGGGGCTGTCCAGGAACATGGTGGAAAAGTATATGATCCGCACCCTGCGGCATCTGCGCGACCGCCTGGACGGGTTGCAGTCATGATGCGGTGTGGTTATTCATCCCCGGCTCAACAGGAACTTCCATGATGGATACTCGTGATTGTGCGTGCGGGCAAACAACGGTTCGCGATGAAGCGGCGCGCTGGTTTGTGCGTTTGCAGGAGCCCGTCGTCGATGTCGATGCTCATCGCCAATTCGAACGCTGGCTGAATGAACACCCTCAACACCGGGACGAATTCGCGTTGCTCCAGGGCCTGTGGACAGCCGCCGACCTGGTGCCGGCGGCGCGTCTGCGGGCGTTGTGCGAAGAAACACCGTCACGCAGCAAACGTCGACCGCTAATGCGCTATACCGTGGCCGCCAGTGTGTTGGCGGTGGCAGTTGGCTTGGGCCTGTTCAACGGGTTGAAGCAACCGTCGCCTTACACGGCCGAGTTTTCCACAGTCCTGGGCGAGCGTCGCCAGGTAGCCTTGCCCGATGGTTCGATGGTCGACCTGGACAGCCGCAGCCGGATTCAGGTGCGCTTCGAAAAGCATCGCCGCGCCATTGAGCTGAGCGAAGGCGAGGCGATGTTCAGCGTCCAGCATGACAGCCGTCGGCCCTTTGTCGTTGAGGCGGGAAGTGGCAAGGTCACGGTCACCGGAACCCGCTTCGATGTACGCCGGGGCAGCGCCGAAACCCGGGTCGTGGTGGAGCAGGGCACGGTCAAGGTGCAGGGGCGCGATGCCACCGCCGATGATTTCATCAGCTTGACCGCGGGTCTCGGTACCCATGTCGATGCCGGGGGCAAGGTCGCTGTGGCCTATCCGGTCAACCCGGCTGAACTGACGGCCTGGCGCAACGGCAAACTGGTGTTCAACAACGCCAGCCTGGCCGATGTCGCCGAGCAGGTCTCGCGTTACCGAGACAAGCCGCTCAAGGTCGGTAATGCCGCAATCGGCAATCTGCGCCTGACCAGCGTGTTCAAGTCCGACAACACCGACGCGTTGCTCAAGGCCTTGCCGAGCATCCTTCCGGTGGCCGTGCGCACGCTCGATGACGGCAGCCAGGAAATAATTTCAAAATAAAATTCAGGTTTTTTTCGAGTTCAGCGTCTTCCTGTTCAACTGCAACTGGTTTGCATTAACAAGCGCACACTTTTGCGATCTTCAGGACTACGTTCGACGTGAAAAAAACCATCGCTAAAAACAACAATTCCCCTTGGTTGCCGCTGGCCCTTGCACTGGCGGTCAACCTGGCGCTGCCCCAGGCATTCGCTGGAGAGGCTATCCGCATCCCGGCGCAACCTTTGGGGCAGGCCCTGAGCCAGTTGGGCCAGCAAACGTCGCTGCAGGTTTTTTTCAGTCCGGAACTGGTGGCCGGCAAACAGGCCCCGGCAGTGGATGGCAATATCGCGCCGGAAGAAGCGCTGCGCCAGTTGCTGCAAGGCAGCGGCCTGCAATACCAGATCAACGAAGGCTCGGTGACGCTGCTACCGGCCCCTGCGGCAGATGGCCCGCTGGAGCTGGGCATGACCGACATCAAGGTGGTGGGCGACTGGCTCGGTGATGCCGATGCCGCGGTGGTGCAGAACCACCCCGGCGCCCGTACCGTGATTCGCCGCGAGGCCATGGTCGAGCAAGGCGCGATGAATGTCGGCGACGTATTGAAGCGCGTGCCGGGTGTGCAAGTGCAGGAGGCCAACGGTACCGGTGGCAGTGATATTTCTCTGAACGTCGGTGTTCGCGGGCTGACTTCGCGCCTGTCGCCACGCTCGACCGTGTTGATCGATGGCGTGCCGGCGGCCTTCGCCCCCTATGGCCAGCCGCAGTTGTCCATGGCGCCGATTTCCTCCGGCAACCTCGACAGCATCGACGTGGTGCGCGGCGCCGGCTCCGTGCGTTACGGGCCACAGAACGTGGGCGGGGTGATCAACTTCGTGACCCGTGCGATCCCGGAACAAGCCTCGGCTGAAATCGGCAGCACCCTGGAAACCTCCCAACACGGTGGCTGGAAGCACATCGATACGCTGTTCGCCGGCGGCACCGCCGACAACGGCATGGGCATGGCGCTGTTGTATTCCGGGGTGAACGGCAACGGTTATCGCAAAAGCAACAATGGCAATGACATCGACGACGTGATTCTCAAGACGCACTGGGCGCCGACCGATGTGGATGACTTCAGCCTCAACTTCCACTATTACGATGCCAAGGCCGACATGCCCGGCGGCCTGACCCAGGCCCAGTATGACGCCGACCCGTTCCAGTCCGACCGCGACCACGACAACTTCAGTGGCCGCCGCAAGGACGTGTCGTTCAAGTGGATTCGTCAACTCGACGACCGCACCCAGGCCGAAGTGCTGACCTACTACTCCGACAGTTTTCGTGGCAGCAACATCGCCGCTCGCGACCAGAAGACCCTGGGTTCGTTTCCGCGCACCTATTACACCTATGGCATCGAACCGCGTGTGTCCCACGTGTTCGACGTCGGCCAGACGACCCAGGAAGTCAGCGTCGGTTATCGCTACCTGAAAGAAGGCATGCACGAAGAAGCCAGCCGCCTGGCGCTGGTCAACAACGAGCCGGTCGCGCGTCCGGGGTCGGACGGCCATGTGTACCAGGACCGTACCGGGGGGACTGAAGCCCACGCGGTGTATGTCGACAACAAAATCGATGTCGGCAACTGGACCATCACTCCGGGTGTACGTTTCGAACATATCCAGACCGAGTGGCATGACCGCCCGGTGCTCGACACTGCAGGCAAGCCAGTGCAGGAAAAACGCCGCAGCATCGAGAGTAACGAGCCGCTGCCGGCGCTGAGCGTGATGTATCACATGTCTGATGCCTGGAAACTGTTCGCCAACTACGAAACCTCGTTCGGCTCCCTGCAGTATTTTCAGCTCGGCCAGGGTGGCGCAGGTGACGAAACGGCCAATGGCCTGGAACCGGAAAAGGCCAAGACCTACGAACTCGGTACGCGTTACAACGATGAGGTGTGGGGCGGTGAAGTGACGCTGTTCTACATCGACTTCGATAAAGAGCTGCAATACATCAGCAACGATGCGGGCTGGACCAACCTCGGCGCTACCACGCACCGGGGCATCGAGGCATCGGTGCACTACGACATGGCGGCGCTGGACCCACGGCTGGCCGGTCTTACCGCCAATGCCGGCTACACCTACACCCGCGCCGTCTATGAAGGAGAGATTCCGGACTTCAAGGGGCGTGACCTGCCGTTCTACTCGCGCCAGGTAGCAACCGCTGGCCTGCGCTACGACATCAATCGCTGGACCTACAACCTGGATGCCTTCGCCCAGTCCAAGCAACGCTCCCCCGGCGTGGCGGTGAATGCTGACGGTAGCTTCAGCAACAACTACATCACCGAAGGCACAGCGGATGGGCAGTACGGCGACATTCCGGGCTACGTCACCTGGAACGTGCGCGCCGGCTATGATTTCGGTCCGCAGGTGTCGAACCTGAAGCTGGGGGCCGGGGTGAAAAACATCTTCGACAAGCAGTACTTCACCCGCTCCAGCGACAACAACGCGGGCATGTACGTCGGCACGCCGCGCACGTTCTTCGTGCAGGCCAGCGTCGGGTTCTGAGAGACCGGGGTCGGAACGCCGCCGGGTGGCGTTCCGACGATGCTTTTAAACCTTCAACACTCTCCCGCCAATCGCCACCGCCAGCAGCAACAGCGCCATCAAGCCGAAGGCAAAACTCAAGCTGGCGGCATGGGCGACAAATCCGATCACCGCAGGCCCTGCGAGTATCCCCGCGTAACCCAGGGTGGTAATGGCCGGCACGGCGATGCTTTGCGGCATCACGGTCTGCTTGCCCACCGCGGTATACAGCACTGGGACGATGTTCGAGCATCCGGCTCCCAGCAGCGCATAGCCCGCCAGCGCCGCTTCCCAGCTGGGGGCGAACGTGGCCAGCAGCAGACCGGCCGCCGCCGCCGCCCCACCGAAGACAATGACCCGCGTTGCGCCCAGGCGACGCACGATGGCGTCACCGGTCAACCGGCCCACCGTCATGGTCAGTGCGAAAGCCGCGTAACCCAGGCCGGCGTAGGCCTTGTCGATGCCGCGTTCCTGCACCAGGAACACCGCGCTCCAGTCCAGGGCGGCACCTTCGGCGAGGAACACGATGAAACACATCCCGCCGATAAACAGCACGATACCGTGGGGAACAGCGAAGGCCGGCCCCGAACTTTCGCTGCCATAGGGCAGCATGTGCGGGGCAGCCTTGAGCAGTGCGACCAGCAGCAACACGATGACCACCAGCATCGCCCCCAGTGGCGCAAGCCCCAGGCCGAGCAGCGCACTGACGCCCGCCGCGCCGACGATTCCGCCCAGGCTGAACAACCCGTGAAACCCCGACATCATGTTTTTGCCACTGGCGCGCTCGACGATCACCGCCTGCAGGTTCACCGTCGAATCGACGGTGCCCAGGCCCGCGCCGAACATGAACAATGCGCCAATCAAGGCCGGAATCGACGATACCGTGGCCAGCAAAGGCAACGCGGCACAGATCAGCAAGGTGCCACCGGTCGCCACTTTGCGGCACCCGAAGCGCGTGGCCAGGATTCCAGCTATAGGCATCGCCAGTATCGAGCCCACACCGAGGCACAGCAGCAACAAACCCAGGGTGCCTTCGTCCAGCCCGGCCCGCGCCTTGGCATAGGGCACCAGCGGCGCCCACGCGGCGATGCCGAACCCGGCGATGAAAAAGGCGACGCGCGTGGACATCTGTTCCAGGCGCCCTGGCACGAATGAGGTCTGGGTGTTGAGGTTGGTCATATCAATCCTTGGAAAAATCGTCGCGTCTGCAACTGACAGTGATCAGGCCCTGAGGGTTCGCTCAGCGTCCGTGATCTGGCACGCCCACAGGCTGACATCCTTGCACAGCCAGACGGTGTTTCGCGATATGTTGTGCCAGAACCAGATGTCCAACAGGGAGGGCGCCATGGCGCGGATGTACGATGCACGGGGCAATATCTACAACGTGGTGGCGCCCGAGGCGCTGCGCCAACAGGGCATCGACGTGCCCGATCAGGCCGACCGCGTCGCGCAAACTCGCGAGGACTGGGCGCTGGCGGCCATCGAAGCGTGCTGTGCCTGGGCGCCCGGCACGCAACCGCCGGGCAGCAAGGATCATTGCAGCGACGGTTTGCTGGTCGGGCCGTTTCAGTCATCGCCGCCCTTTGACCTGTTGATCGTCAACACCGACGGCACCCTGGCCGAGCGCAGCGGCAACGGGTTGACAATTTTTTCCCAGGCGTTGAGCGATCAGGGACTGTTTCCGAGCGATGAAGCCTGCGTACTCAGGGTACATCACGACAAATCCGACACACCCTCGCCGGGGCAAACATCGGTGAAAGCCGCGCAAGTCGAGGGTGCGCAGGGTTTCTGGCTAGACCTGGGCCAGCCTGGCTTCGGGCCATCGGCGGTCAGTGCCGTTGACGTTGAAGCTGTGCAGTTGAACGGCCGTGAGCTCAGCCACGTGCGTCAGTTGTCAGCACTTAATGGCGCCTGGTCGCGCAGTCAGTTTGCCAGGGTCGGCAATCCGCATTGCGTGACGCTGGTGGACAGTGCCGAGGCCTTGCCGGGCAATGAGCAGATGAGGCAATCGCCATTGGCCGAGGGACTGATGCGGATCGCCTATGCGATGCCTGCAGGTGCAGGTAAACCCTGTCCGGCAGGGATTAATCTGCAATGGGCGATGCGTGAGTCCGAAGGTCATGTTGTCGCGCGGGTGTTCGAGCGCGGGGAAGGGCCGACGGCGTCCTCGGGGACGAGTGCGTCGGCGGTGGCGTGTGCGGCGTGGCGGGTAGGTTGGGTGAGTGCCGGCGAGGTGAAAGTGGTAATGCCGGGTGGTACGGCGCCGATTTTGCTGGAAGAGGAGCAGGGGGAGCTGAGTCGGGTCAGCCTGTTTGGTACAGCTCGATTAGTGAGGTGAATTTGAGATCGCCTTCGCGAGCAGGCTCGCTCCCACAGTAGTTTTTTGTCGTTCACAAAACTGTGGGAGCGAGCCTGCTCGCGAAGGGGTCAGTCCAATCACAGCAACCTTCAGATCTGCTCGCTGGAGAACTCCACCACCGGCATCGTGCGCTTCATCAATACCTTGCCGCCGCGTACCGAATACAGCGGCAAGCCCTGGCTGCGGATCACCTCGTAATCGCTTTCCGCCGAGAGGATCAGCAGATTCGCCGGCCGTCCGGGTTCGAGCCCGTAGCGCTCGCCCAGGGCCATGGCCTTGGCGCTGTTGACGGTGACCAGGTCCAGGGCGTTTTGCAGGTTGCGATACCCGAGCATGTGGCAGATATGCAGGCCGGCTTCGAGCACCCGCAGGATGTTGCCGTTGCCCAGCGGGTACCAGGGGTCGACGATCGAGTCCTGGCCGAAACATACGTTCATGCCGGCTTCCAGCAGTTCGTTGACCCGGGTCACACCCCGGCGTTTCGGGAAATTGTCGAAACGTCCTTGCAGGTGAATGCTTTCGGTAGGGCAGGAGACAAAGCTGATCCCTGCGTGCCCAAGCAGGCGAAACAGCTTGGCGCAGTAGGCGTTGTCGTACGAGCCCATGGCCGTGGTATGGCTGGCGGTGACCCGCGAGCCCATGTCGCGGCTGCGGGCTTCTTCGGCCAGCACTTCAAGGAAGCGTGACTGCGGGTCGTCGGTTTCATCGCAATGCACGTCCACCAGGCAGCCCGTGCGCTCGGCCAGGTCCATGAGGAACTTCACCGAGCTGACGCCCTGGTCGCGGGTGTACTCGAAGTGCGGAATGCCGCCTACCACATCGGCACCCATGCGGATGGCTTCTTCCATCAGCTCGCGGCCATTGCGGTATGACTCGATACCTTCCTGGGGGAATGCGACGATCTGCATGTCGACCAGATGCCGGCTTTCTTCGCGCACCTCGAGCATGGCCTTGAGCGCCGTGAGCTGCGGGTCGGTGACGTCGACGTGGGTGCGCACGTGCTGGATACCATGGGCGGCAAGAGCCTGGAGGGTTTTCCTGGCGCGAACCCTGGTGTCTTCTTCGGTGATGGTGACCTTGCGCTCACCCCAGCACTCAATGCCTTCGAACAGCGTGCCGCTCATGTTCCAGCGCGGCTCGCCAGCGGTCAGGGTGGCGTCGAGGTGGATGTGCGGCTCGACGAAGGGCGGCACCACCAGGTTGCCACCGGCGTCCAGATCGTCGGGGCCCAGGGTCGGCGCTTCGGTCTGCCGGGCGATGTTGCTGATCAGGCCGTTTTCCAGGTGCAGCTCATGCAGGCCTTCCTGGTTGCGCAGCCGGGCGTTGATGATGTGCATCGGGCAGATCCTTTCAGAGAACCGTTTGGACAATAGCTCTACGTTAGCTCGGCAGCGGCGAATGCCGCCAGTGGTCTTTTCGCGGATGTACACTCTCTACTGTCAGGCCGTCATATCCAGCGGCAAAAAACGCATCAGCGCAGCGACAACGGCTTCAGGCGCATCCTCCTGCACCAGATGCCCGGCGTTGGCCACCGCATGAAACTGCGCTCCAGGTATCATCTGCTGCAAGGCACGCCCGCGATCGATGGGAATCCATTGGTCGTCCTTTCCCCAGAGAATCTGCACTGGGCAGCGAATCGTCGGGTACAGCCCCTCGGCCTCGCGGGTGTAGCGTTCGTCCATTTGCGCGATCTGCCGATAGAATCCCGCTTGCCCAGGATCACCCAACCACGGTTGCACGTAGGGTGCGAGTTCGTCATCCGGGATGTCTCGCTTGATTGCCCCGCGAATATAAGCCGCCACGATGGCTCGCTGGATATAGTCCGGCACACCACTGAAAGCGGCTTCGTACTGACGGACATGCTGCACGAACGGCGACCCCCAGGGCGTTAGCGCCACCGGATCGATCAATGTCAGGCTGCGGTAATCCTTGCCGTTGAGCAAATGGCTGCGCAGGGCGGTTGCCCCGCCAAAGTCGTGGGCCACCACATCCGGGCGGTCCAGGCCCCAGTGTTCCAGCAATTGGGCCAACAGTTGGTTTTGTACTCCCAGGGAAACATCGCCATCGACCTTTTCCGATTGCCCGTAGCCCAGCAAGTCGAAGTAGTACACCCGGTGGGTGGCGATGAAGTGCGGCGCAATCCGGTGCCAGACAAACGAAGAGAAGGGCGTGCCGTGCACGAACACCAGCGGCGGTCCATCGCCGCGTACGGCGTAGCGAACGTTATGCCCATTGAAACGATAGCTTTGAGCCAGCGGCCAGTCAGTCATTTGCGTGTCCTCTTGGCGGATGCAAGGGCAAAGCATAGGCATAAAAAAACCACCGGTCTCGGTGGTTTTTTTGATCGAATGGCTCACTCGCCGCGATAGATGCACCCACTGGTGCAGGTCTCGTGAATCCGGATGGCGCTCAATTCCGGCAGCAGCGGCTTGAGTTCAGCCCAGATGAATTTGGCCAGCACTTCACTGGTCGGATTCTCCAGGCCAGGAATATCGTTCAGGTAGTTGTGGTCCAGACGCTCGTACAACGGCTTGAAGATCGCCTTGATTTCCGAGAAATCACGAATCCAGCCAGTATGCGGGTCGAGGTCGCCACTGAGGTGAATCGCCACTTTGAACGAGTGACCGTGCAGGCGGCCGCACTTGTGGCCGTCCGGGACGTGAGGCAGGCGGTGGGCGGATTCGAAGGTAAATTCTTTGAAGATTTCCACAGTGGTTTCAGCTCTGTTCAGGTGGCGATCGCCGCGGCGATGTGGGCAGATGGCGAGTTTAACAGCTTGTCCTGACTAAAGGGTCAGCAAGCGTTCGGCGAGATGACCGTTGGCCGTCAGTTCGAGAAACTCGTCGCCCAGGCGGCGGCTTTCCTCCATCGTCGTGCGCCAGTATTTCTGGCGGCTCGGGGCGTCGCCCATGAAGCGCTTGAAGTCATTACGATCCGGCAATTTGCCATAAGGCAGGCGCGCCAGGTATTCCTTCGATGGTGCCAGCAACACCACATCCTGCAAGCGCGCAGGGCAGGCGCGGCGCCACGGCAAGGTCTTGTCGAACCAACCGGGAATCACCCGGTCGGTGAAGTGCGGATACAGCACGATGTCATTGCCGCTGTAGGGCAGGTCCAGGTGATAGTCCAGCAGGCCGCCATCGCGGAACGTGCCCGCACCAGCGCCTGGCAGGTGGCGAACGCCTTCCATCACCATCGGGATCGAACCCGAGGCCAGCAGGGCCTGGCGTAGATTGGAGGTGTCCAGTGCGACGAAGCGCGACGGGAAGTCGTTCAGCGCGTTAACCGGTGGTGCCAGGCGCGGGTCGTGGATGATCAGCCGTTCGAAGTGCCGGGCCAGCCGCGCACGACCGCGCAGGTTATCGGCGATCACCGACGACAAGCCCAATCCCAGGCGGCCACGGTGGTCATCCGCGAGCAAGCCGTGACTTTTGACTACCATGATGTTCAAGCGATAGTAGGGGTTGTCGAGCAGGGTCGCGTCACGACCATCGAGCAGATCATCGAGCATGCGCCGCGAGCTTTGGCTGATCTGCGCCATGGTTACGCCTTTGGCGAAGTTTTGTTCGGTATAGAGGTGGCCAAGGCGCCGCAAGCCTTCGGCAGCATCCGGCAGGCAGGCGCTGGCAAAGCGCCAGGAGCCCACCGATGCGCCGATCAACGAGCGCTCGCGCGGTGCCGCCGGCAGCCATTCGCCGAACAATGCCAGGTCCAGCCCCTGAATCCCCAGGGCTTTGGGCCCACCAGCCGCGCCGGGTAGCGTGCCAACATCCGCAGCGCTCAAGCCACGCTCGCGAATGCGCGCCAGCGCCCTGGCGCCGGCCTTGAGGGTCAGGGAGGGGAACTTGATATGGATAGCGGTCATACCGGTCTCGAATGCGGGCGAACGAGCGGATTATAAGCGTGTAGGTGACGCAATTTCCGTGATGCAATGTCCGCCTTTAGTAGATACCCGCTTCAGCAGTCGGTTTACTGGCGTGACGTGACCTTGTCCGACGAGGCCACCGTGCCGCTGCCGCAATTGATGTACGAAGAGGATTTCAGCCAGCGCTGGTCCGGGTAGTAGGAAAACAACAGCTGCCCATCTTTCATCGAGTCGATCAGGCGGTGAGCGATGGCCGGCCTGACCGCCGGGCAGCCGAGGCTCCTGCCGATCCGGCCGTTGGCGCGGGCCAGTACCGGGCTGACATAGGGCGCGCCGTGAATGACGATTGCCCGGTCGAAGGCGTTATCGTTGAAGCCAGGCTCCAGGCCTTCCATGCGCAACGAATAACCGTTCTGGCCGACATAACTCTGTTGGGTACGGTACAGGCCCAGGCTGGTGGCGAAACTTTCGTTCTGGTTGGAGAACTGGGTCGCCATGTTTTCGCCGCTGTTACGGCCATGGGCAACCAGTTCGTGGAACAGCAGCTTGCGTTTTTTCAGGTCGAACACCCATAGCCGCTGTTCGGTAGAAGGCAGGGAATAATCGATCACTGCTAGTCTCTGTGCCGGTGCTGCACCTTGGGCACGGGTACACTGTGTTGCGCGAACCGCCAGGGCAATGACCTTGGCATTGGCGTTTGGAGCAGCTTTGGCCAGCGCGACTTCGAGCGAATCGGCGTAGGCTGATGGAAGGATAGCCGACGTCAGCAACAGGGCTGTCAGGAAGCCAAAGCGATGTAGCGCCATAAAAATGTCTCATCAGGAATATGTCGAGTCTAGCAGCGAGTTGAACGCTAGCCCTTTGATTACAGGCGATTAAGGATTATCCATGGGTCAATTAACAAGGTTATTCGTCATAAGCCGCGTATTTTTTATGGTCTTTCTGATCAGCGGCACTGCTGTGGGTGAAACTTCGCCGATCGTGCCGGTATCTCCGGCGTCAGTGAGTGTGCTCGGTGCGGCACCCGATGACGAAATCGGCCAGGCGATCCAGGCGCAGCTCGAACCCTTGCAATCGGCATTTCCTCCGCTGCTGACCTCGCGCAAACATCAACGGGTGGATGTGGCCCGGGTGGTGCTGGATTTTTATTCGCACCGCAATTTCCGCGCCGCGTGGATGAACGGGCGAGATGTCAGCCAGTTGCTCAAGGGCCTGGATGATACCCAGGCCGATGGCTTGGTTCCTGCCGATTATCGGGCCGGCGAGCTGGCCCAGGCGCAACTGGCGTTGCAGGCCACGGCTCCAACCCCGGCGCAATGGGCGGCTTTCGATATTGCGGCGACCCGCACGTACGTCACGGCGTTGCTGCAATTGCGCCGGGGCAAGGTTGACCCGGCACGCCTGGATTTTCATTGGAACTTCGAACCTGAGGGCATCGATCCTCGCGAAGACATGAACACCTTCTTCACCGCCCTGGATGATCACGACGTGGCTCGTGCGTTCGCCCAAGCGCCGCCCCAGGAAGCCGTTTATCGCCGCCTGCGCGAGAGCCTTGCGCAATTGCGCAAGGTCCGCGATGCCGGTGGTTGGCCGAAAGTCGCCGAAGGGCAGTCGCTCAAGCCCGGCATGGACAATGCTGCTGTCAAGCAGTTGCGCGCGCGCCTGGAGGCCGCCGGGTACCTGGACCCGCACAAGTCCAAGCGTACCGATTACGACGACAGTGTCATTGCCGCGGTGAAGAAATATCAGTTTGAACAATACCTCGGCGCAGATGGCGTGGCGGGCGCAGGAACCCTGGCGGCGCTGAATGTACCGGTCGAGGCGCGAATCGACCAGGTGCGGGTGAACATGGAGCGGGCGCGCTGGTTGCTCTATAAGCTGCAAGGCACTTTTGTCATCGTCGATATCGCTGGCTACAAGGTCGCCCTGTACCGCGACGGTCAGCCGATCTGGCGTTCCCGGGTGCAGGTCGGCAAACCGTTTCGCAGCACGCCGGTGTTCCAGTCCGAAATCACCTACGTCACCTTCAACCCCACCTGGACCGTTCCGCCAACGATTCTCGTCAAGGATATGTTGCCCAAGATCCAGCAGAATCCGGGTTACCTGGCGGCCAACCGGATTCGCGCCCTGGATCGGCAAGGCAATACGCTCGACCCGTCGACCGTCGACTGGTCCAATGCGCGCGGCATCACCCTGCGCCAGGACGCCGGCCCGGATAACTCGCTCGGGCAGGTGGTGATCCGGTTCCCCAACGACTATGCGATCTACCTCCACGATACCCCGCACCGCGAGCTGTTCTCCAAATCCATGCGTGCCACCAGCTCCGGTTGCATCCGGGTGGAGAATCCATTGCAGCTGGTTGAACTGCTGTTCAACGACCCTGTGCGCTGGAACGCGGCGGGTATTCAAAGGCAACTGGCCAACGGCAAGACTCAAAACATCAAGCTTCCCGTCAAGGTGCCCGTGCTGCTGGCCTATTGGACAGTGGATCTGAATAGCGACGGACGGGTGACGTTCAAACCGGACGTTTACGGTTACGATTCGCCAGTGCTTCGACTCTTGAACCAGCCTTCCAAGTTGCCTGCCCTGGAGTTGCAACGAGCAGAGCCGTCACTGGTCGTTACGGGTCAAGACACGCTGTAGCCCTGGCGCCTTGTCGAGAAGCCAGGCCGGGGGGACCCATTGAGAACCATGGACATGAAAATGGGTCACAGTTGATCAGTAAACAGGGATAGGGATAGGGATATTGACGATGGATGTTGCCGACAAAAAAACGACACTCATTTCCCGGGCGCTTCGGGTGCACGACCTGGATGAGTGTCGCAACATTCAAAAGGGGCCCGTGTTCATCGTGGCGTCGGGTAAATCGGCCAAGGATTTCCCGTTGCACAAGTATGCTGGCGTTCCAATGATCAGCATGAACGGTGCCATTTCGAAATTCACGGGTACAGGTATCAAGCCGTACTTTTATGTGTGTACCGACCAGGGTTTTTCCGAGCAGCAGCCGGAATTGTTCACCGAGGCCATGCGCATCAGCGAGCGGGTTGCGCTGTGGGAAAAACATGTCTGGCACACCTCGCTTAAGCCCCAAGGCAAGCTCTACTTGCTGAGCCGGGCACCCAAGTTGGTGTGGAGTGATTTTTTCAGGGCTGACAAAGACCTTGTCAGGGTCCGCAAGCTAGGCAGGGGGCGGAGTAAAACCCTGGGTTTCAGCAAGAACCTCAAACGCGGTTTTTTTGACGCGCGTACGGTCGCCTACCTGGCTTTGCAGCTTGCCTATCACCTGGGATTCAACCGGGTGTTCCTGGTGGGCGTTGACCTGGACCCGACAGCGGGGCGCTTCTATGAAGTCCCAGGCAAATTCGTTTCTCCCTGCGTGCTCGACGACCATTTTCAGACGAGAATCCTGCCGTCGTTCGAGATCCTGTCGAAGCAGGTCATCAACGAGGATTTTCAAGTCTACAACTTGTCCGACGTCTCGAAAATTCCATCGCGACTGATTCCTCGGATGACTCTGGAAGAGCTCGACAGGTTGCTCTGACGGATTGTTCGTCTGCACGACATCAAACATTTCGAATGACTCTCGTGGTGGAACGCGTTCGTGGCTGTGCCAAAGTATCGGCTTTTGACTGGCCCAGTGTCGGTCGATGTTATTTCCAGTTGAGTCACCGCGCAGGAACGTGCCGATGAAAAGACTTTACGCCACGGTCGCGCTGATCGTGTTGACGTTCGCCAGCGTGGGCCCGAGCAGCGCCCGGGATTCAGGGGGCGCCAGGCCGCAATCCGTGGCGGGGGTGTTCGACTACTATCTGTTGGTGCTGTCCTGGTCACCTACCTACTGCCTGACCCATCGTGACGACGCGCAATGTTCCGGCAAAGGCTATGGCTTTGTACTTCACGGCCTCTGGCCGCAATACGCCCGGGGTGGTTGGCCGAAGTCCTGCGCGCCGAGGGTGAAGCTCTCGCCAGAGGAGCGGGCGAAGGGCTTGATGCTGTTCCCGACCAACAAGCTGCTCGAGCACGAATGGGCCAAGCACGGCACATGCAGCGGCCTCGGCGCCATCGGTTACCTGGAGGCCTCCGACAAGGCCTTGGGCGCGGTCAGGATTCCCGAGCAACTGCAACCCTTGAATAACACGCTTTATTTTTCAGCCCGGGACATTGAGCAGATGTTTCGCCAGAGCAATCCGGGGTTGCCGGGGGATGGCATTGCGGTGATATGCAACGGGCCGGAGTTGTCGGAGGTTCGGGTCTGCATGGACAAGGACCTGGCGTTCGCGTCTTGTGGCACAGGAGTGAAGACACGATGCCGCGCCGGGGATATCCGGGTTCCACCTTTGCGGTGATGGTGCTTCACCCGAGCTCCAGTCCTGCCTGGACCACCGACAGCAGATTGTTTTCGGTCAGCGCGACCGCATCCGGTTGCGCTACGGCTTGTTCGATTACTTGTAGCCACCAATGTGTTGCGCCGTGTTCGTCCACGGTGCGCAACAGGGCCAGTTCGTTGCCTTTGCAGTGGATTTCGACCCGCCCCTCTCCATCCGCCGTGAAGCGTGCAACGGGATCGAGCGTGATGCTGTGGTGATTGCCGGTGATCACCAACTGGTCGATGGCATAGTCGAAGGTGTCGCCCTGCGGGTGGCTCTCGAACACGTGAGTGGGGTTGCGCCGCAAGACCAGGCCGGCCTCGGTCAATGGCTGTAACCAGGCCTCGATCCGGTGATACAGCTCGTAGACCTGGCCCGGCCAACTATCGATCGCCTGATCGATGCCGGAGGGCCGGGTCTGTTTCAGTTTTATGGCCAGCTCGTCTGCCTTGCTCATTTCATTTCCCTGTCGTGGTGTAACACTCATCGTAGCTCCTTGATGGTGATGTGGCAGTTGTCCTGCGTCATGTCGCTGACGGTTTCCAGGGGGTGGTTAAACATTTGGTATCTGCTGCGCTTTTCTCGCGGGTAACATCGTAGACTTGGCGCCCAAAACCAGAGGCATGGGGGTGTCGCTCGTGCCTTGTCCTTTCAGGGAGCGCTTTTTGCCAACACGCCTTGATGAGTTGTGTCACGCCCAAGGCATCGCCTTGAAACGCATACCGCTGCGCAACGCCGCAGTGTTGTTTATCGGCGCGGTGTGCCTGTGCCTGTGCGCCTTGCTTTATTTGCAACTGGAGCAGTCCCGGCGCCATGACCTGAGCCAGGCCCAAGTCGCTTCGTCCAACCTGACGCGGGCCATGGCGCAGCAGGCCGAAGACACCTTCATGCAAGCCGATCTGGTGCTGACCAGCCTGGTGGACTGGATTCAGGCCGACGGATTCGGTCCAGCCCAACGTCCACGTTTGCAGAAGACCTTCGTCCGGCGGGTGCAGGCGCTGGATCAATTGCACGGCATCCTGTTGTTCGACCAAAAGGGCCAGTGGGTCGTGACCTCGTTTGAAGCACTGCCTCGCGGCAACGGCGTGGCAGATCGCGAATACTTCAGGTTTCACCAGCAGAACATTTCTTCCGTGGCGCACATCGGCCCGGCCATCCGTAGTCGGGAAAATGGCGAATGGATCATTCCGATCTCCAAGCGGGTCAATGACAGGAAGGGTCAGTTCCAGGGGGTGCTGCTGGCCGGGATCAAGATGTCGTACTTCGAGCAGTTCTTCAAAGGCTTCAGTATCGACGACAACGGCGCGATGTTCCTGGCATTGACCGATGGCACGTTGCTCGCCCGTCGGCCCTATGTGCAAGCGCAGATCGGTACGTCATTGGCCAAGGGTGAAATCTTTCAGAACCTGCTGCCCCGCGCGACTTCCGGCAACGCGATGTTCGCCTCAGAGATGGATTCGATTGTCCGCCTGCATGGTTATCGGCAGCTGGAGGCCTACCCGCTGGTGGTCTCGGCGGCATCGTCGCGGGACTCGATTCTCGCGGACTGGTACGACACGGCATTTCGCTCCAGCGCCATCGTCGTGTTGGTCATTCTGGGCATCGGACTGATCGGCTGGGTGTTCATACGCCAGGTGCGTGTGGGTGAGCAGGTCGAGGCGGACTTACGACAAGCTCAGCAAGCACTTGAGCTGATTGCCACCCACGACAGCCTGACCGGCCTGGCCAATCGCCGGTTGTTCGAGCGGGCCCTCGATATCGAATTCGGGCGCGGTGCCCGCCAACAAAGCCCGCTGAGCCTGATCATGCTCGATATCGATTTTTTCAAGCGGTACAACGATACCTACGGTCATGTGGTGGGCGATCACTGTCTGGCCGAAGTGGCACGTGCCGTGAAAAGTTGCTGCCATCGCAAAGCCGATCTGGCGGTGCGATACGGTGGCGAAGAGTTTGCGGTGTTGCTGCCTGACACCGATATCCAGGGCGCCATGAACCTTGCCGAACAGATTCGCCGCGGCGTAATGGACAAGAACATCAGCCATTCGGGATCGCCCTGCGGATACGTGACCGTCAGCCTCGGTTGCTATTCGTTCGTGCCAACGGGGCGCGATAGCGTGGAAGTGTTCATCCAGCGCGCCGACGCGGCGCTGTATCAGGCCAAGCATTCGGGCAGGAACCGTTCGGCGACGTTGTCGGTGGAGGGCGGGGCGCAGGCACTCGTGCGATCAGACCGCTGACGTGGCTGCGCGACTACCGGTAGCCGATTGTCTGCCTGTCAGAACTTGTGCAATTGATCGTCTAGAGTTCCGATAGCTCTGCCACTCCCGGCAGATCTCCCCATCGCAAGGACGATCGCCACTATGTCGATAACCCAAGCTTTGTCCTCCATAGCCCTTATTGTTGCGTCCAGCGCGGTCTTTCCGCTGGTCAGTCAGGCGCAATCGAAAATCACCGCCGAAGAAGCGCATGCCATTGGCGTGGATGCCTACGTTTACTTTTATCCGCTGTTGACCATGGACATCACCCGCAAGCAATTCACCAACATTGAACCGGGCAAGGAGTTTGGCAAAGGCCCGATGAACATGTTTGTGAGTGTGCCGGAGTACCCGCCTGCAGATTTCAAAGGGGTGGTGCGGTCGAATTTCGACACGTTGTATTCCATTGCCTGGCTCGACCTGACCAAGGAACCGCTGGTCATCGCTGCGCCAGACACAGCCGGACGCTTCTATTTGCTGCCGATGCTCGACATGTGGAGTGACGTATTCGCTTCGCCAGGCTGGCGCACCACCGGAACCGACGCTGCGCAGTTCCTGGTGACCCCTCCGGGATGGACCGGCACAGTGCCTGCGGGACTGAACCATCTGCCGGCGCCGACGCCCTTTGTCTGGGTGATCGGGCGAACCAAGACCGATGGAGCGGCGGACTACGCGGCGGTGCACAAGATCCAGGCCGGCTACACCGTGACGCCGTTGTCTCGGCTGGGCAAAGGTGCTGAACCGGTCAGCGTCAAGATCGACCCGGCCGTGGACATGAAGACCCCGCCGAAAGTCCAGGTCGACACAATGTCGGCGGCCGACTACTTCGCCTACGCCGCCGAACTGCTCAAGGTGCATCCGGCCCACGGCACCGATCAGCCGCTACTGGCGCAAATCAAGCGCATCGGCATCGAACCTGGCAAGTCGTTCAGCATGGATGCCCTGGACCCTGAGATAAAAGCTGCCTTGGAGACTGCGCCCAAGGACGCGCAAGCACTGATGGCGTGGAAGGTGCCTACCCTCGCACGGGTGGTCAACGGCTGGTCGATGAACACCGACACCATGGGCGTCTACGGCAACTACTACCTCAAGCGCGCAATCGTGGCACAGGTGGGGCTCGGCGCGAATTTGCCGGAAGACGCGATCTATCCGTTGAATATCGGTGATACAAATGGCAAACCCCTCGACGGCGCGCACAAATACGTGCTGCATTTCGCCAAGGATGAAGTGCCTCCAGTGAATGCCTTCTGGTCGATCACATTGTACGACCCTGAAGGATTCCAGGTAGGAAACGAGCTCAACCGATTCGCGGTCAGCAGTTGGATGCCGTTCAAGAACAACGCTGACGGCTCGCTCGATATCTATTTCCAGAATGAAAACCCTGGCAAGGACCTGGAAGCCAATTGGCTACCGGCGCCCAAGGGGCCGTTCAACCTGACCATGCGCTTGTACGGTCCGAAGTCCGAGGCGTTGAACGGCAAGTGGAATCCGCCAGCGGTCAAGCAGATGTAGTGTGGGCAATCGAGGCAGCCGACGATGATCCGTCATCGGCTGCCTTTACGCGTTCAACTGCCCGTCCCGCCGCCAGCCCCGCCGGTCCCTCCGCCAGCCGCTCCGGTGCCCCCTCCGGCACCCGAACCGCTGTTGCTGCCCGCGCTTCCACTTGATGAGCCGGTTGCACCACCGTCACCGGCGTTGCCGCCCGAGGGCGAGCTCGGCGTGTTGTCCGGTGGCATGACCGGCCCGCTGGTTGCTCCGGATTTAGTACCCGCCGCCTCAGCACCATCGCCGGCTGCGAAGGTGGCCAGGGAGGCCGCGCCAAGCAATCCAGCGAGAAAAAGCGAAGTGATTCTGGTGTTTTTCATGGTCCGTCTCCAAAAGATGAGTCGTTACCTGAAGTTGGTGTGAAGGCCGGGGCGGTTGGTGCCAGTTGCATGACGAGTGGCAGGCTATGGTGGACCGAACACCTGGCAGGCCGTGCGGTCACACCCATGAGACCCAGCCAAACGGGACGGTGGTCATGAAAAAGCTGCGAATTGCGACATTCAACGTCAACGGCATGCGCGCTCGCCTGCCAAATCTGTTGGCCTGGCTTGAGCGCGAACAACCGGATATCGCCTGCCTCCAGGAACTCAAATCGGCCGACAGTGCGTTTCCCGCCGCGCAGCTAGAGGCCATCGGCTACGGAGCGATCTGGCAGGGGCAGGCGTCGTGGAACGGGGTGGCGATTCTGGCACGCGATGCGCAGCCACTGGAAAGCCGTCGAGGTCTGCCGGGCGATGACGAGGATAATCACAGTCGATACCTGGAAGCTGCCGTACACGGGATTGTGGTGGGTTGTCTGTACTTGCCCAACGGCAACCCGCAACCAGGGCCGAAGTTCGATTACAAACTGGCCTGGTTCGAGCGCCTGATACGTTACGCAAAGGCGCTGCAGGGCAGTGAGCATCCGGTGGTACTGGCGGGTGACTACAATGTGGTTCCCACTGACCTCGACATCTATAACCCACGTTCCTGGCTCAAGGATGCCTTGCTGCAACCCGAGAGCCGCGAGTGTTATCAGCGTCTGCTGGACCAGGGTTGGACCGATGCTCTGCGACACCTGTATCCGAACGAGCGGGTCTACACCTTCTGGGATTATTTTCGCCAGCACTGGCAGAAGAACTCAGGGTTACGCATCGATCACCTGTTGCTCAACCCGGCCTTGAGTCCATACCTGGAGGACGCGGGTGTCGATGCCTGGGTGCGCAATGAACCCCATGCCAGCGACCATGCGCCCACCTGGATTCAGTTGAGCTCGCGTAAGCGCCGTTGAGTGTTCTTGCCGGCCGATTGGCTAAATCAATTGTCGGCCGTACCCCTTCATCCCTTATACATAGCGTCCGCAGCTTGCGTGCATAAGGATCAAGCGATGAGCGAGCCACGTCTGGCAAACACTGTTTCGTATCTAAAGCGCCTGGGATTCGACGCTCCCCCGGCACCGACGCTTGAAACCCTGCGCCTGCTTCAATTGCGTCACACCGGCGCCTTCGCGTTTGAAAATCTCACCACGCTGGCGGGCGAGCCGGTGCGCATCGACTTGGCGTCGATCGAGCATAAGGTCCTGCAGGATGGGCGCGGCGGTTACTGCTACGAACTCAACTATCTGTTTCTGGTCTTGCTCCAGGCGCTCGGCTTCGACGCGCGGGGCATCAGCGGGCGCGTGGTCATGGGCCAGCCGGAGGGCGCCTGGACCGCGCGTACGCACCGCTTGAGCCTGGTGACGCTCGATGGCGTGCGCTACATCACTGACGTCGGCTTCGGCGGCATGGTGCCCACGGCACCGCTGTTGCTCGACAGCCGCGATGAACAATGGACTCCCCACGAGCCGTATCGCATTGAGCAGCACGTTGACGGCTACACCCTTCGCGCCAAGGTCGCGAATGAATGGCGGCCCATGTACATCTTCGACCTGCAGCGCCAGGAGGACATCGATTACGCCGTTGGCAACTGGTATGTCTCGACCCACCCCGAATCATCGTTCACCAGGCAACTGATGGTGGCTCGAACCGGGGAAGGGTGGCGACGGACCCTCAATAACGGCAGCTTTGCAATCCATCGTACAGGGCAGGACAGTGAACGCCGGGAAGTGACCAACCTACAGGAGTTGATTGGCGTGCTGGAAAGCGAGTTCGAGATTCGGGTACCCACGCATGCGTCGTTGATGCGCACACTTGAGCGATTGATAGCGCCGCAATAGTCGACGCATCGTGCACACAAAAAAAGTGCAGATTGGATCAATTTGCACCTTTTCCGTGCTTTTCTAAGGCCGGGCATCAGGCTCCATCACCCGCTGAATTTCGCTGAGGGCTTGCGCGAGCTTTTTTTCCAGGTTTTTCAACTCAGAGGCGGTGATCCCCTTTTTCAGGTGCCTGCCAGTGCTGCCTTCTGTTTTGTCATGCCCGGTCAGCAACGCCCTGCGCAGCGTGTTGTTGATCGCGGTCTGGTAGCCATAACCCTCGCTCTCCGCGAGCGCGCGTGCCGCTTCGATGACGACGTCATCGAGCATGATGGTGATACGGGTCTTGCCTTTGCTGGAGGCAACTGCCCCACGCCTGGCATGGCTGAAGTCGTACTCGTCTTTCATGGGTCAAGCCTCCAGATACTGGCGGCGCTCGTTTTTGCTGGCGAGGCGCGCGGAAATGATTCGAACGAAATTCGGGTCACGGTGGGTGTACGCCACGACCAGCAAACGACCTTTGCCGTCCAGCCCCATGATGATCCAGCGCTGTTCGTCATGATGATTGTCTTCAAGGGTTAGCGCCCGTTCATCATGGAACACTGGCTCCGTCTCTGCGAGGCTGATACCCAGGTGCTTGAGTTTATTGGCTGCGTTCTTCGCCCTGTGATACTGAATTTCGAATGACTTCATTATGCATACTTTATATGTATATGGAAGAGGGTGATCACTACCAATGGTCACCAGGAATTCAAAAGACTAGTGGGCGCGGGAGAATGGGGTGGGCGGATGTATTTCAAGGTTTTTTGCGATGTGATGCGCGATGGCACACAGCCTGCATGAACGACCGTTCATAATTTGACTGGCAAGTTGTATACAACTCTATAGACATTTGTCCTGGATCTTGAATACAGTGTGCGCATAACAAAAACCAGGGAACCCCCTAACATGAAAACGCCCCATGTTTCACACCAACGGCCTGAAGATGAAAATCTCGGGATCGGCGCGAATATGGCTTACGGCCTGCAACATGTTCTGACCATGTACGGTGGCATCGTCGCGGTGCCCTTGATCATTGGGCAGGCGGCCGGGCTGTCGCCGGCGGACATCGGTTTGTTGATTGCTGCTTCATTGTTTGCGGGGGGGCTGGCCACGTTGCTGCAAACCCTGGGTCTACCGTTTTTCGGTTGTCAGTTGCCGCTGGTGCAGGGCGTGTCGTTTTCCGGCGTCGCGACCATGGTGGCGATTGTCAGCAGTGGCGGCGAGGGCGGGTTTCAGTCGATCCTGGGGGCGGTCATAGCCGCTTCCCTGATCGGATTGCTGATCACGCCGGTGTTCTCGCGAATTACCAAGTTCTTCCCGCCGCTGGTCACGGGCATCGTGATCACCACCATCGGTCTAACGCTGATGCCGGTGGCGGCACGCTGGGCCATGGGTGGCAACAGTCACGCCCCTGACTTTGGCAGCATGGCCAACATCGGGTTGGCAGCGGTGACGCTGGTGCTGGTGCTGTTGCTGAGCAAGATCGGCAGCGCCACCATCTCAAGGTTATCGATCCTGCTGGCGATGGTCATCGGTACGGTCATCGCGGTGTTCCTTGGCATGGCGGATTTCTCGTCCGTCGGCCAGGGGCCAATGTTCGGTTTCCCGACACCTTTTCACTTTGGTATGCCGACCTTCCACTTCGCGGCAATCCTGTCGATGTGCATCGTGGTCATGGTGACCCTGGTGGAGACTTCGGCGGATATCCTGGCCGTGGGTGAAATCATCGACACCAAGGTCGATTCCAAGCGCCTGGGCAACGGTTTGCGCGCGGACATGCTGTCGAGCATGATCGCCCCGATCTTCGGCTCCTTCACCCAAAGCGCCTTCGCCCAGAACGTCGGGCTGGTGGCGGTGACCGGCATCAAGAGCCGTTATGTGGTGGCCACCGGCGGCCTGTTCCTGGTGATCCTCGGCCTGCTACCGTTCATGGGGCGTGTGATTGCCGCCGTGCCGACCTCCGTCCTCGGCGGTGCCGGTATCGTGCTGTTCGGCACCGTTGCGGCCAGCGGCATTCGCACGCTGTCCAAGGTCGACTACCGCAATAACGTCAACCTGATCATCGTCGCGACCTCCATCGGTTTCGGCATGATCCCGATCGCCGCGCCGAACTTCTACGATCACTTCCCAAGCTGGTTCGCCACGATCTTCCATTCGGGCATTAGCTCTTCGGCAATCATGGCCATCGTGCTCAACCTGGCCTTCAACCACCTGACCGCCGGTAACTCCGACCAGCAGTCGGTGTTTGCGGCGGGCACCGAGCGGGTGTTGCGCTACCAGGACCTGGCGGCGTTGCGCGAAGGGGATTACTTCAGCGACGGCAAGTTGCACGACTGCGATGGCAAGGAGATTCCAGTGGTGGAATCGGCACATGGGGCGGTGGACCCGCGACCGGTGCTGGCCAAGAGCAGTGAGCATGTCTGACGCAAGGCGTCACTGAAAAGGGCCGATCTGTTGAATAGACAGGTCGGCTTTTTTCTTTTGAAATAAAAAACAACGACCACAAAAAAGCCCCTCAATCTTTCGATTCAGGGGCTTTTCGATATTGCTGTCTGGCTCCACGACCTGGACTCGAACCAGGGACCCAGTGATTAACAGTCACTTGCTCTACCAACTGAGCTATCGCGGAATGGCGCCTATGTTACTGATTCAAAAAGAGAAGTCAAGCACCTGATAGTAAAATCAGGGTTTCATCGGGACGGACGGTGATTTATCGCTGATTGGCGGTTACCGGAATCGCTGGCGAGGGCTACCATGGCAACCCGGAAGTGGTTCCACGCGCTGCCGGCCATTCGCCGATAAGGTACGTGCCATGACTTGCTTGACCGTCACAAAGCTTCGACACAATGGGGTATTCCCATGAGCATCGCGCAAATCAGCCTGCCCAAGGGGGTCGGCCCGCACGCCGAAAAACTATTCGATGCAATCACCCAGGCCAGCAGCGCCGATGAGTTGAACCGTGCAGGGGGCAAGGCCGAGGGTTTTGTCCTGGGCCTGGAAAGCACCAAGGCGATCAAGAGCCAGGTCGCGGAATCGCTATATGTCGCCTATGACGATGCCGCCAGCCAGCGCGCGACCGAACTGGCCTAGCCGCCGAAGGTAATGGTGCCAAGCATCAGTTTGGCGTAGAGCGCCGTTGCACCCAGTTGCACCAGCCACAGGGCCAGGCCGCCGAGAAACACGCCGGCAGCGACTTGCATCACCAGGTTGTTGCCGCGTTGTCTGGCCGGGGTGCGGGGGATGAAGTCGTCCAGGTCATCGCGATCAGCGCGTAGGTCATCGTTTTTCATATCGGCTCTCGTAAGAAATCTCGGGTGTACACCACACCTTGTAGGAGCGAGCATGCTCGCGAGGAACCTGAGGGCACCGCGGGGCGTCAGGTTTCCCGAGTCATCGCTAACGACCATCGCGAGCATGCTCGCTCCTGCAGTGGATGGATGTGTGCAGTTTAGAGGGCTCGCTCTGGTTGCTGAAAATTATCTGCGCCAAACAAAAAACGGGAAGCCAGTGGCTTCCCGTTTTTCGTATCAGCAGACCAATCAGATCACCTGAACGATCGCATCCGTCACAACCTTGATGTTGCTCTGGTTCAGGGCAGCCACGCAGATACGGCCGGTGTCCAGGGCGTAGATGCCGAACTCATTGCGCAGGCGATGCACTTGTTCAACGCTCAGGCCAGAGTACGAGAACATGCCGCGCTGGCGACCGACGAAGCTGAAGTCACGCTGCGGCGCGTTTTTCGCCAGGGTCTCGACCATTTGCGTGCGCATGCCACGAATGCGCAGGCGCATCTCGGCAAGCTCCGCTTCCCACTGGGCGCGCAGCTCCGGGCTGTTGAGTACGGCGGCGACGATGCTTGCACCGTGGGTTGGCGGGTTGGAGTAGTTGGTGCGGATCACGCGCTTGACTTGCGACAGTACGCGCGCGCTTTCTTCTTTCGATTCGCTGACGATCGACAGGGCGCCAACGCGCTCGCCGTACAGCGAGAACGATTTGGAGAACGAGCTGGAAACAAAGAAGGTCAGGCCCGATTCGGCGAACAGGCGCACGGCAGCGGCGTCTTCATCGATGCCGTCGCCGAAACCTTGATATGCCATGTCGAGGAACGGCACGTGACCCTTGGCTTTTACCACTTCCAGGACGTTGTTCCAGTCCGCTGGGCTCAGGTCCACACCGGTCGGGTTGTGGCAGCAAGCGTGCAACACAATGATCGAGCCGGACGGCAGGGCGTTCAGGTCTTCCAGCAAACCAGCACGGTTCACGTCATGGGTGGCGGCATCGTAGTAGCGATAGTTCTGCACCGGGAAGCCGGCGGTTTCAAACAGCGCGCGGTGGTTTTCCCAGCTTGGGTCGCTGATCGCCACGACGGCGTTCGGCAGCAGTTGCTTGAGGAAGTCGGCACCGATTTTCAGTGCGCCAGTACCGCCAACGGCCTGGGTGGTGATGACTCGGCCAGCGGCGATCAGTGGCGAATCATTGCCAAACAGCAATTTTTGCACGGCCTGGTCGTAGGCGGCGATGCCGTCGATTGGCAGGTAGCCACGGGAAGCGTGTTGAGCGACGCGAATGGTTTCGGCTTCGACAACGGCGCGCAGGAGTGGGATTTTCCCCTCCTCGTTGCAATAAACACCGACTCCCAGGTTGACCTTGTTGGTACGGGTGTCGGCGTTGAATGCTTCGTTGAGGCCCAGGATTGGATCGCGTGGTGCCATTTCGACAGCGGAGAACAGGCTCATTTTTGCGGCGGCTCTGAATGGAGAATGGAGGGACGTGTCGCGCTCCAGCCGAATGCACTAGAGCGGTGCACAAACGGGGAGCTAGTATAGAGGCCATCCGCGAGAGATGGCGACAGACGAATCGGCTTTTAAGGTAAGTTTTTTCTATTATTTTTCGACCATTAGTCGATTAGCGCCGTCAAAGGCTTTACGCGTTGTAGGACGTTTACCTTGAAAGCGCCGGCAATCGGCTCCACATTGAGCGCAATCCAGTTTTTTCCTCGGGCGACATCGGTCGTTTGCGGTCTTTCTCGTTCGTGCCGGTTTTACTGGCAAGAGTGATCCCAGAGGTTTTACATGTCTGAATTCCAGCTAGTCACCCGCTTCGAGCCTGCCGGCGATCAACCAGAGGCCATCCGCCTGATGGTCGAGGGCATTGAGGCCGGGCTGGCGCACCAGACTTTGCTCGGTGTGACAGGTTCCGGCAAGACCTTCAGCATCGCCAACGTGATCGCCCAGGTACAGCGCCCGACCCTGGTACTGGCGCCGAACAAGACCCTGGCGGCGCAGTTGTACGGTGAATTCAAGGCGTTCTTCCCGAACAATGCCGTCGAATACTTCGTTTCCTACTACGACTACTACCAGCCTGAAGCGTACGTGCCGTCTTCGGACACCTTCATCGAGAAAGACGCTTCGATCAATGACCATATCGAGCAGATGCGGCTGTCCGCGACCAAGGCTTTGCTGGAGCGCAAGGACGCGATCATCGTCACCACGGTGTCGTGCATCTACGGTCTGGGCAGCCCGGAAACCTATCTGAAGATGGTTTTGCACGTGGATCGTGGCGACAAGCTTGACCAGCGTGAATTGCTGCGCCGCCTGGCTGACCTGCAATACACCCGCAACGACATGGAATTTGCCCGTGCGACGTTCCGGGTGCGCGGCGATGTGATCGATATCCACCCGGCGGAATCAGATTTCGAAGCGATCCGCATCGAGCTCTTCGATGACGAAGTGGAGAGCCTGTCGGCCTTCGATCCGTTGACCGGTGAAGTCATTCGCAAGCTGCCGCGCTTCACCTTCTACCCGAAAAGCCACTACGTGACACCTCGGGAAACCTTGCTGGATGCCGTCGAAGGGATCAAGGTCGAGTTGCAGGAACGCCTGGACTACCTGCGTTCCAACAACAAGCTGGTGGAGGCGCAGCGCCTGGAGCAGCGCACCCGGTTTGACCTGGAGATGATTCTTGAGCTGGGTTATTGCAATGGCATCGAGAACTACTCGCGCTACCTGTCCGGTCGCGAAGCCGGGGCCCCACCGCCGACCCTGTACGATTACCTGCCGGCCGACGCTTTGCTGGTGATCGACGAATCCCACGTCAGCGTGCCGCAAGTAGGCGCCATGTACAAAGGCGACCGCTCGCGTAAAGAGACGCTGGTGGAATATGGCTTCCGCCTGCCATCGGCGCTGGACAATCGGCCGATGCGGTTCGATGAGTGGGAAAGCATCAGCCCGCAGACGATTTTTGTCTCGGCGACGCCAGGCAATTATGAGGCCGAACACGCTGGGCGCGTCATTGACATGGTGGTGCGTCCGACCGGTCTGGTGGACCCGCAGATCGAGATCCGCCCGGCACTGACCCAGGTCGACGATTTGCTGTCGGAAATCACCAAGCGCGTCGCCCTGGAAGAGCGAGTGCTGGTCACGACGCTGACCAAGCGCATGGCCGAGGACTTGACTGACTACCTGGCCGATCACGGCGTGCGCGTACGCTATCTGCACTCGGACATCGACACCGTGGAGCGGGTGGAGATCATCCGCGACTTGCGCCTTGGCACCTTCGATGTGCTGGTGGGGATCAACCTGCTGCGCGAGGGCCTGGACATGCCGGAAGTGTCGCTGGTGGCGATCCTCGATGCCGACAAGGAAGGCTTCCTGCGTTCCGAGCGTTCGCTGATCCAGACCATCGGTCGGGCGGCGCGTAACCTCAATGGCCGGGCGATTCTGTATGCCGACCGGATCACTGGCTCCATGGAGCGGGCGATCGGCGAAACCGAGCGTCGCCGCGACAAGCAGATCGCCTTCAACCTGGCCAACGGCATCACGCCCAAGGGCGTGTTCAAGGACGTTGCCGATATCATGGAAGGCGCCACCGTGCCGGGTTCGCGCAGCAAGAAGCGCAAGGGCATGGCCAAGGCCGCCGAGGAAAACGCCCGGTACGAAGCCGAGTTGCGCTCGCCGGGTGAGATCGCCAAGCGTATCAAGGCGTTGGAGGAGAAGATGTACCAGTTGGCGCGTGACCTGGAATTCGAAGCGGCGGCGCAGATGCGTGACGAGATTGCCAAGTTGCGCGAGCGCTTGATTACAGTCTGAGATTTGCGTTGCGTGCGGGGGCCTCTTCGCGAGCAGGCTCGCTCCCACAAGGTTTAGCGTAATTCCAGTGGGAGCGAGCCTGCTCGCGAAGGCCGCGACTCGGTCTCAATGTGCTTCCCCAGCCTTCAACCCTGCCGGCAATGTCCTCGTCAGCAACACCGCCAACATGCTGATCCCCAGCGCAATCCCGACAAAATGAAACGCATCGTTGTAGGCCATGATCGACGCCTGCTGATGGGCGATCTCACTGAGTTTGCCCAAAGCCGCTGTTTCGTTGCCCAGCGTGTTGGTCAATGAAGCCAGGCGTTCGGCCACCTGTGGATTGCTTGGCACGATGGACTCGCGCAAATAATCAAAATAGGTCTTGGTCCGCGCATCCAGCAGGGTGGCGAGGAGGGCGATGCCAATGGCGCCGCCGAGGTTACGCAGGATGTTGAACAGGCTCGAAGCCGACCCCGCATCCTGGGGCAGGATGTACGCTGTGGCGATCAGCGAAATGGTGACCATGATCAGCGGCTGGCCCAATGCGCGAATGATCTGGATCTGGTTGAACTGCGGCCCGGCGAAATCCGGATTGAGCACACCGGAGGAAAAACTCGCCAGGCCGAACAGGCCGAAGCCAATCGTGCACAGCCATTTCGGCGAGACAACCTTCATCAGCTTGGGCACCAGCGGGATCAGGAACAGCTGCGGCACGCCCATCCACATGATCACTTCGCCGATCTGCAGGGCGTTGTAGTTCTGGATCTGCGCCAGGTACAGCGGTAACAAATAAATCGAACCGTACAGGCCAACTCCCATTCCGACGCTGGAAATACTCGATAAACCGAAGTTGCGATTGCCCAGGATGCCGAGGTTGATCAGCGGATTGGGCTTGGAAAACTGTACGATCACAAAAGTGATCAAGCTAATTAGCGCGATGCTGCCCAGGGCCACGATCAGGTTGGACTCGAGCCAGTCCTTGCGATGCCCTTCCTCCAGGAATACCTGCAAACAGCCAAGGCCGACGCCCAGGGTAACGATGCCGGCGTAGTCGGTGCTTTTAAGCAATTCCCAGTGGGCCGCTTTCTTTTCCAGGCCGTACATCAGCCCGGCGATCATGAGCAGGCCAGGCGGTATGTTGATGTAGAAAATGTATTCCCAGCCCCAGTTTTCCGTCAGCCAGCCACCGAGCGTCGGGCCGATCGATGGCGCGAAGGTTGCCGTCATCGCAAACATGGCCATGCCTTTGGCGCGGTGATGTTCGGGAAGTTTGATCAGGGTCAGGGTGAAGGCCAGCGGAATCAGCGCGCCGCCCGTGAAGCCCTGCAGTGCACGAAAGACGATCATGCTCTCCAGGCTCCAGGCCATGGAGCACAGCAGCGAGGCAACGAGAAAACCCAGGGAAACCCACACCGCGAGGCGTCGCGCTGATAACAGCTGAACCAGCCATGCGGTCAACGGGATCATGATGATTTCCGCCACCAGGTACGAGGTGGAAATCCACGAGCCTTCTTCCAGGGTGGCTGACAGCGCCCCCTGAATATCCTTGAGCGATGAATTGGTGATCTGAATGTCGAGCACCGCCATGAAGGCGCCGAGCATCACGCTCATCACCGCGATCCAGTCCCGCCGGGTCGGTTCCCCGACCGGGCGAATCAGTTGATCACCGGCCATCGTCAAGTGTGTCTTTGCTGCTCACTTTGGTGGTGAGATCTTCCGGGGCGTCCTTGATATTCACCTTGGCGGTCACCGACATGCCCGGGCGGATCTTGCCGCGCAACGGGTTATCGGCGGCGAAGGTCAGCTTCACGGGGATCCGTTGCACGACTTTGGTGAAGTTGCCCGTGGCATTGTCTGGCGGCAACAGGCTGAACTGCGCGCCCGAGGCGGCGAACAGGCTGTCGACCCGGGCTTCGATCGGCGTGTCGCCGTAGGCGTCGAAGGTCAGCTCGGCTTTCTGTCCGGGCTGCATGTGGCCAATCTGGGTTTCCTTGAAGTTGGCCTGAATCCAGATGTCTTCATCGGGCACCACCGACAGCAGATAGGCGCCGGCCTGCACGTATTGGCCATTGCGCGCGGCACGCTGGCCGATCAGGCCGCTGATCGGTGCATGGATTTCACTGCGGGAGAGGTTCAGCTCGGCCTGGGCCAGGTCGGCCCTGGCATTGGCGATCTGCGCGTCGAGGCGTTTGATTTCGGCACTCAACGCGTTGATTTGCTGGCGCTGGCCCTGGGCGTCCGCCTGGGCCTTGAGCAGCTGTGAGCGGGCAATGTGGTTGTCGGCCGAAAGCGTGGTCACGCGTTCTTCCGAGACATAACCGGGCTTGCGCAAGGTTTCGGCGCGGGTCAGGTCTATCTGTGAACGGCCCAGGCTCGCCTGGCTGGACGCGACTTGCGCGTCGCTGGCGGCAATCAGGCTGGCCTGCTGGGTCAGTTTGCTCTGGGCTTGCAGGCGTTCGGCCTGGCGGGTGGCGAGCGTCGCATTGGCGCGGTCGACGGCGAGGCGGAAATCATCGCCTTCGAGCCTTATCAGCAACTGGCCTTTCTCGACGTGCTGGTTGTCCTGCACCAGCACCTCATCGATGCGCGCCCCCAACTGGCTCGACACGCGGGTGATTTCGCCCTGGACATAGGCGTTATCAGTGCTTTCATAAAACCGCCCGTTGAAAAACCAATGGGCGAAAAAGCCCCCGGCGATCAGCAGGACAAGCAACAGGAAGAGGGACAGGCGACGCTTGAGTTGGGCAGGCATGGGGCAAACTGTAGTCGAGAATATGTAAGGAAAGTTATCAGCTGGTGAATCTGGCACACAGCCGATAAACGGTAAATGCCATCGGCTGATATCCGGCCATTCACCACGGCATACAGGCGTTGTAGACGCAAACTTGGCTTAAATGCCCTGTTCACTGGAGCGGGGCGGGTGTCGCCTGTTACCATTCGCCCTTTGTTTGATCTTCTTTTCGAGACTTGCCATGACCACCGTCCGCACGCGCATCGCGCCATCGCCTACCGGGGACCCCCACGTAGGTACCGCTTACATCGCATTGTTCAACTACTGCTTTGCCAAGCAGCACGGCGGTGAGTTCATCCTGCGGATCGAAGACACCGACCAGCTGCGTTCGACCCGCGAGTCCGAGCAGCAGATTTTCGACGCCCTGCGCTGGTTGGGTATCGACTGGAGCGAAGGCCCGGACGTCGGCGGCCCCCACGGCCCGTATCGTCAAAGCGAGCGCGGCGAGATCTATCAGAAGTACTGCCAGCAGCTCGTTGACATGGGCCATGCCTTCCCGTGCTTCTGCACCGCCGAAGAGCTGGACCAGATGCGCGCCGAACAAATGGCCCGTGGCGAAACCCCACGATACGACGGCCGAGCGCTGTTGCTGTCCAAGGAAGAAGTGGCGCGCCGCCTGGCCGCTGGTGAACCGCACGTGATCCGCATGAAGGTCCCGAGCGAAGGCGTGTGCGTAGTGCCGGACATGCTGCGTGGCGACGTTGAAATCCCGTGGGACCGCATGGACATGCAAGTTCTGATGAAGACCGACGGCCTGCCGACGTACTTCCTGGCCAACGTGGTCGATGACCATCTGATGGGCATCACCCACGTATTGCGCGGCGAAGAGTGGCTGCCGTCAGCGCCGAAACTGATCCTCTTGTACGAATACTTCGGCTGGGAACAACCGGAGCTGTGCTATATGCCGCTGCTGCGTAACCCGGACAAGAGCAAGCTGTCCAAGCGCAAGAACCCGACTTCGGTGACGTTCTACGAGCGCATGGGCTTTATGCCCGAAGCAATGCTCAACTACCTGGGCCGGATGGGCTGGTCGATGCCGGACGAGCGCGAGAAGTTCTCGCTGCAGGAAATGGTCGATAACTTCGACCTCAAGCGCGTCTCCCTTGGCGGGCCGATTTTCGACATCGAGAAACTGTCCTGGCTCAACGGCCAGTGGCTGCGTGACCTGCCGGTGGAAGAGTTCGCTGCGCGCGTGCAGAAGTGGGCATTCAATGCCGAATACATGATGAAGATCGCGCCGCACGTGCAGGGCCGCGTCGAGACATTCAGCCAGGTTGCACCGCTGGCCGGATTCTTCTTTGCCGGTGGCGTGAATCCGGACGCCAGGCTGTTCGAATCGAAGAAGCTCTCGGGCGATCAGGTTCGCCAGTTGATGCAGTTGATCCTGTGGAAGCTCGAAAGCCTGCGCCAGTGGGAGAAGGACAGCATCACCGCGACCATTCAGGCAGTGGTCGAATCCCTGGAGTTGAAGCTGCGTGATGCCATGCCGCTGATGTTCGCCGCGATCACCGGCCAGGCCAGCTCGGTGTCGGTGCTCGATGCGATGGAAATCCTCGGGCCGGACCTGACCCGGTTCCGCCTGCGCCAGGCGATCGATCTGCTGGGTGGCGTGTCGAAGAAAGAAAACAAGGAGTGGGAAAAGCTGTTGGGCGCTATCGCCTGATTCCCACTGTAGGAGCTGCCGCAGGCTGCGATCTTTTGATCTTGCTTCTAAAAGCCAACGTCAAAAGATCGCAGCCTTCGGCAGCTCCTACGGGTCTGCGTTCCTCGCAAACAGCCCGTTGTTTCGGGGGGAGGGCGGTAAGTGATTGTTATGTCGGCAAAAAATTTTATTTTTTTTGCAAAATAAGTTTGACAGGCTTTCGATACGCCCTTAAGATTCGCCCCGTCCTCAGCGATGAAGCCAACGGCAACATCAACGATGAGGGGCTATAGCTCAGCTGGGAGAGCGCTTGCATGGCATGCAAGAGGTCGACGGTTCGATCCCGTCTAGCTCCACCAATTTACACTTCGAGGTCTGGCCACACCGGCCTCGAAGCGATCAACACTCAGCGTTGATCAGTTGTATAGAAGGGTTTGCGTCCCCTTCGTCTAGTGGCCTAGGACACCGCCCTTTCACGGCGGTAACAGGGGTTCGAGTCCCCTAGGGGACGCCAGTTTTACAGAAGCGATGTTGCAAGATGTCGCTCCGCCGCGAGGCGAAAAATCCGGGGCTATAGCTCAGCTGGGAGAGCGCCTGCATGGCATGCAGGAGGTCAGCGGTTCGATCCCGCTTAGCTCCACCAATTTTACAGTTCAAGGTCTGGCCACACCGGCCTTGAATCGATCAGTTCTCAGCGCTGATCATTGTATAGAAGGGTTTGCGTCCCCTTCGTCTAGTGGCCTAGGACACCGCCCTTTCACGGCGGTAACAGGGGTTCGAGTC